>CAYLJC010000115.1:0-352 GCA_964383345.1 uncultured Akkermansia sp.
GTGTTTTTGGAGTCGTAGAGAAGACGACCGATGAGGGTCGATTTGCCGTCGTCGACACTGCCAGCGGTGGTGAAACGCAGCAGGTCCATGTCGAGATAATCTTCGTCGGTGGGAATTTCTTGTTGCATAGGGGAAGGGCGCCGGAGGCGCGGGAAATGTGAAAAAGTGGAAGGTGAAACGATTTTAGAAATATCCCTCCTTCTTGCGGTCTTCCATCGCGGTCTCGGAGCGTTTGTCATCGGATCGGGCGCCGCGCTCGGTCTGCCGGGCGGTGGCCACTTCGTGGATGATGCTTTCCATGGTCGATGCCTCGGAGTAGACCGCGCCGGTGCAGGTCATGTCCCCGATGGTG
>CAYLJC010000115.1:362-7883 GCA_964383345.1 uncultured Akkermansia sp.
TGCGGAACCGCACCGTGGCGTTTTTCTCGACCCGCTCGCCGGACTGGGGAACCACCACGTCGGAGATCGCAAGCATCGCTCCGCTGCGATGGACAACGTCGCGTTGATGGGAGAAATACAGGCTGGGAAGCGGAATGTTCTCCGACTTGATGTACTGCCAGACATCCATCTCGGTCCAGTTCGACAGGGGGAAGACGCGGAAGTGTTCGCCGTGGTGCTTGCGACCGTTGAAGATGTTCCAGAGTTCGGGACGCTGGTTCTTCGGGTCCCATTGCCCGAAGTCATCGCGGTGGGAGAAAAAGCGCTCCTTGGCGCGGGCCTTTTCCTCGTCGCGACGACCGCCGCCGAGACAGGCGTCGTATTGATTCGCTTCGATGGCATCGAGGAGGGAGACCGTCTGGAGCTTGTTGCGGCTCGCGAGGGGGCCTTTTTCCTCCTGGACCCGTCCCTGGTTGATCGAGTCCTGCACCAGGGCCACAACAAGCTCGGCGCGGAGATCGGCGACATACTGGTCACGATAGTCGAGGGTCTCCTGGAAATTGTGCCCGGTGTCGACGTGGAGCAGCGGAAAGGGGAGGCGGGCCGGATAAAAGGCCTTGCGGGCGAGATGCGCCATCACGATCGAATCCTTTCCCCCCGAAAAGAGGAGAGCGGGACGCTCGAACTGGGCGGCGGTTTCGCGCAGAATAAAAATCGCCTCGGACTCGAGTTGGGCGAGGTGGTTGACTTGATAGGACACTCTTTCTTCTTCCATGTTACAAATAAATAAATTGTCGAAAAGGGGGATGGGCGCTCTCCGCAGGCCGGGTCCGCGGGTCAGGCATCAGTGGTTTTGCCCGCGATTTTGAGAAGGACCGCGTCGAGCAGCCGGGCGAGGCATTCCTCTTCGCCGAGGGCTTCGGTGTCGATGACGAGGTCGGGACTGTCCGGCTCTTCGAAGGCGGAATCCTTCCCGGTAAACTGTTTCACCTCGCCGGCCGCCACTTTCGCGTAGAGACCCTTGGGATCGCGATCCTGACAGATCTCGAACGAGGCTTTGACATACACTTCGAGCAAGTCGTCGCTCCCGATGATGTCGCGGGCGAGCTGGCGCAGATCGTTGTTCGGGGTGATGAAGGAAGCGATCGTGATCACTCCGCACTCGGCGAAAAGTTTGGCCACTTCCGAGACGCGGCGGATGTTCTCCTGCCTGTCTTCGTCGGAAAAACCGAGGTTGCGGTTGAGTCCGCTGCGGATGTTGTCCCCGTCGAGCACCTTGACGAGGCGGCCGTCGGCGTGGAGACGCCGCTCCAGCAAATTGGCGAGAGTACTCTTGCCCGATCCGCTGAGGCCATACATCCAGATGACCACCCCCGACTGTCCGAGGAGCGTCTCCTTGGCGGAGCGGGGCAGCATTTTTTCGAAAACGGGATAGAGGTGATCGAGGGGAGCGTTCATGTCTTGGTTGCGCGGCGACGAATCAAATGACGAAGTCCAGTTCCTCGTTGAGTCCGCACTCCCGTTTCAAGCCGAAGAAGCGGGTCTCTTCCGCGGTCATGCCATCGACCAGTTTGTGCGAGGTGTGCCAATCCCCGATCGAGACGTAGCCCTCGTCCCAGAGCGGATGATACGACAAATCGTTGGCGACGAGGTATTCCCCGATCTCCCGGTCGGTCCAGTCGACGATGGGATGCACCTTGATGCGCCCGCGCTGCGAGGCGAGGACGGGGAAAAATTCACGGGTGCTGCTCTGTTGCCGACGCACGCCCGCCATCGTCGCCGAAAGCCCGAGTTGCTCCAGGGCGCGGTCCATCGGCTCGACCTTGTTGATGCGATTGTAGCGCTCGATCCCCTCCAGCCCGTCCTCCCAGAGTTTTCCCCAGCGCGCCTCTTGCCAGGCTGGGGAGAGATCGCTGCGGTAGACCTGGAGATTCAGATCGAGCTGTTTGGTCAAGTCGTCGACGAAACGGTAGGTCTCGGGGAACAAATATCCCGTATCGATCAAGATCACGGGGATCTCCGGACGCTGCCGCGTCGCCATGTGCAGCAAGACCGCCGATTGCGCTCCGAAGCTGGAGGTCATTCCGATCCCTTCGCCGAAATGCTCCAGAGCCCAGCCGATCCTTTCCTCCGCCGAGGCCTCTTCGAGCCACTTCGATACTTCCGCGAAATCCGCGATCCCATGACGCAGCCCCGCCTCCGCCAAAGCGGGCTCCACAAGAGGAGAAGGGGATTCTTCGATCATGTGCACCGTGTATAACGCCTATTCCAGATAGGATTAGTAGGAAATTGCTCCGCTTACTAAATGGGATTCTGCGAACGCGTCAAGGAGTTTTCTCCACGGAGGAGAATTTGCCTTTGAAGTTCGCCGATGTTCGGACGTGGTCCACCGCGGTTTTCTCCTTCGTCCTCGAAAAATCGGGGCACGTCGGCCTGCGGACGGACCTGTCTCCGCGGCGGTGCGACGGATTTGACGCGACCGGAGCGTGCGCTTACCGTCCCTGACGGTCCTTTTGCCCCTTTCCCCTGTTGACGCCTTGAAGACATCCGCAACCAGTCAACTTTTCCGGGTCACGGCGCTCTCCCTCGCGGCGGTATGGTCGATTTCGCCCGCTCTTTCCCCGCTCTTTTCGCAGCAGCAAGAACCGACCACCGCTGTCGCGGAATCGGAGAACTCCGGTCTCGCCTCGCCCTGGACCGCGACCGACACCCGCCTGGCGAATCACTACATCCAACTCCTCCAGAAGGATCCCGCCTACGGAAACGTCCTCGATCTGCTGTGGGATCTCTACCGCAAAAAGGACCAAACTCCGCTGCTGCTCGACTACTTCAAAAACGCAAGCGCCTCGGGTCCCGCCGTCGCCAGGCTGATCTACGCCCATCTGCTCCGCAAAAACGACGAGCCCGACAAAGCCCGTCCTTTCTACGAGGCCGTGCTGAAAGAAGCGCCCGAGAGCATTCCCGCCCTCAAAGCGCTCGCCGGGATCGCCGACCAGCAAAAACGAACCGCCGACGCCCTTTCCCTCCACACCCGCCTCGTCGCCCTGCTCCCTTCCGACGACGAAGAGGCCATCGCCATCCGCCTGCGCAAGGCCGCCCTGCACCGGCTCCTGCAGGAAGATTCCGAAGCCCTCGCCGAGTGGAACGAACTTCTCGCCGCGTTCCCCGGGAACACCGCCCTGCGCACCGAGATCGTCTCCCTCCTCCTCGAATCGGGGGAGACCGAGACGGCCGTCTCGGTTCTCTCCGAGCTCGTCGCGTCGGGGGATTCCCGGCAAAAGCTGAACGCCCTGCTCGAACTGAACCGGCTCCATGAGTTCCTCGGCGATTTCGACGGAGCAACCGCCGCCGCCCGTGCGGCCCTCGCCCTGCTCCATTTCAAAAACCACGAGCACGGGGAGCTTTTTGCACGCCTCGTCCGAATCCACGAACGGTTCGAGCGACTCGAAGAACTGGAGCAATCGCTCGCCGACGCGGTCAGCGAGACCCATCCCACCGAAGCGACGCTTTTCGCCCTCGCCGAATTTTACCGGCTCACCGCCAACCTCGGGAAAGAAGAGAAAGCGGTGACCCGTCTCGTCCGCGCCCTGCCGGGCAGGCTCGAGTACCGCATTCGTCTGGCCGACATCCAGATGGCCAACGATCGCTACGAGGAAGCGGCCGCCACCCTGGATGAAGTCCTCCAAACCCAGGCCGAAGTCCCCCTCCATCTCATTCTCCGGCGCGCCCGCATCGCCCTCCACGGCGAGAATCGCGCTGCGGCGTCACGGTTCCTCAGCGACTACCTCAGCCATCAACCCGTAACGCGGGACGGCAGGCGCGAGATCATTGATTTCGCCCGCGACAACTACCTCGACGACCTCGTCGAACGGCTCCTGCGCGATCTCCCCGGACAGGACGACCTCCCGCGCGAACAGACCGCCGCCCCCATCGAGCTGGCCCGCTTCCTCCACGAGCGGGGCCGACGCGAGCAGGCCCTGGAGACGCTGCGGCTCCACGTCGAAGCCGCCGGAGACGCCCCTCTCGAAAAGGCCACCCGGCTCTCCCACATCTCCAGCGTGCTGAAAGATCTCGACCAGTCCGGCGAGGCGCTCGCCGCGATCAACGAGGCGCTCGATCTCTTCCCCGACAACCACGACTTTCTCAGCGCCCGCGCCGAGCTTTACATCAGCACCGGACAAGTCCCCGAGGCCATCGCCCAACTCGAGGCCATCTGGCATCGGCTCGACGGATTCGACGCCCGCGCCGAGATCGACCAGCGCCTTTTCAGCTTGCTCCGCGGCCACTACTCGACCGAGACCCTGCCCGCACCCGAGCCCGGCTTGCTGCAAAACGGGAAAATCCAGACCCTCGCCCAGTACCACGCCCTCGCCGCCGCCGCCTCGCGGACCGGGCGCGGCGGGGACGAACCACCCCCGAAGGAGCTGCTCGAGTATTATGAGAAAATCAAAGCGACGGCGAACGAGACACCGACAACCCCGGCCCGCTACCGCGCCGCCTGGTGGGCCTTCAAACTGCAGGACAATCACGAGTGTTTCCAGCAACTCAACCGCGCCAACGAAGAGGCCGGCACCCCCGTCGTCGCGGTGGAAAAAATGCTCCTGAGCCTGGCCGAACTCAACGAGCGCCCCACCCTGATGGTCCGGCACCTCTCCGCCCTCATCGAGATCGATCCGGAGAACGCCGACGACTACCGGCAACGCCGCGCCGGGGTGCGCTTTGAACTCGGTTTCGAAGACGAAGCGGTGCGCGAGTTGAAAGCCCTTGCCGCCAAACCCGACGCCACCCTCAACACTCTCGGCACCCTCGCCCGAGTCTATCAGCGCCAGGGGAGCACCTCCCGGCAGATCGAGGTCTGGCAGCACGCCTACCGAGACGCCAACGTGTTTGAAAAACGCAACATCATCAAGCAACTCTCCAGCGCCCTGATCGAAGCGGGCCGGGCCGAGGATGCCCTGCGCGTCCAACTCGACCTCCTCGAACGCGAAAGCGATCCGGTGCAGCGCCGCAAGCAGCTCGACACCCAGCTCACCGTCGCGGGCACTCATTTTCTCCACGATTGGCTCCTCGAACAATACGAGGAACTCGCGAGGAAACACCCCTTCGACCGCTTTTACCCCGAAGCCCTCGCCCGCGTTCACAAGGCCGCCGGCAACGAGGCAGAGGCCTTCGCCCTGATGAAGAAAGCCTACTACATGTCGGGGCAGAACGAAGAACTGCTCGCCGAGCTCGGCGTCCTCTCGGATCATCTCGGGGATCTCAAGTCCGCGATCTACTATCGCCGCCAACTCCTCGCCCGCGGACAGGAGAACGATCTGGAAAACTGGAAAATCCTCATCGAGATGCTCGAAAAAGATCTCCAGGTGGCCGAGGCCGATCAGTTGCGCCAGCGCCTCGAAACCAAATTCGGCACCGACACCGACTTCCTCGGCGAACTGACCGACCGCTATCTCAAGGAAGGCCGTCCCCGCGACGCCGAACGCACCCTCGCCCGCCTCGTCGAGCTGCGGAACTGGGACCTCGAGGCCCGCTTCCGGCTCGCCCTCCTCCGGATCGAACGCGGGGAGAACAAAAACGCTTTCGCCGTCCTCAACGAGATCCTCAACGCCACCGCCGGGGTGGACTACCCCGACGGGTTCGGCGCGAAACTGCTCCCTCTCGTCCGCCTCGCCGCCCTCCCCGAAGACGAACGCGAGACCGCCGCGAACGGACTCGATGCCTTCGTTTTCACCGTCGAAGCCTATCCCTTCATCGGAGGAAACCTGCAGGAGGAGATCGCCGCCGCGCTCCAGCAGCCGAAGCCCGAATTCACCCTCACCCCGAAGGAACCCCACCTCATCCGCCTCCGCGCCATCGAAGAAGCCGCCGCCCTCGCCGACACCCTCGGCAATACCTCCACCTGGCTCCAACCCTGGCAGGGCGAGGACCGCCCCTACTTCGAGCGACTCTGGGCAACCCGCTACGCCCGCGCCACCGGCGCTTTTGCCACCTTGCTGGAGCAGTATCCCGACTCCGGCAGCCACATCGATCAACTCCTCCTCGCCTACTCCCGTCTCCTCGCCGGACAGCCCGAGCGCTTCCTCCAGTGGGTCGATGCCGCCGACTCCACGAAGGAAACCCAGCATCCGCGTTCCCTCTACGCCGGGATGGCCGCTCTTCTCCTCTGCAAGGACAACGCGGACGACCCGCTCCACGACCCCTCCGCTTTCCACCGGGTCTTCGCCGAGTTGCCCTTCAGCAAAACCGTGGCCGCCCACTTCTTCTCGGAGCTGCGCAAAACGCGGCGTTTCGAGCAGACCTATCGCCTCGGCGCTCTCTTCGGAGACACCGTCATGGACGATGAGGGCACCTTCCACTTCGCCCTTTCCCAGGTCGCGGGGCTCGCCGGTCTCCCGGCGGAACGCGAGCATTGGCTCGATCGCTCCCTCGCCGCCGTCCGCGCCACCACCGGCACCCGTAGTGCGAACCATTTGTATGCCGCCCTCACCGAGAGACTCAGTCTCCTCGAATCCGATCCGGCCCGGCGGGACTACCTGCGGGGTCTTTCCTTCCGGATCGGGAACTCCCCTTCCGATTCCGCTGCGGAAAGGGAAAAAGAGATCCTCCTCAGCCTCGCCGCCGGGGACACCTCGCGGGTCATCGAAAAACTCCGCCCCCTCGCCCGGCGGCGGATCGAAAGGATCCCCTCGCACGACGAAGCTCTCGAAGAGACCGGTGCCGCGACCCCCCGGAACTGGCCGGGCATGAGCCAACTCCTCCACTACTACGCGGACCGGCTCCCTCTCCACGAGGAGAGCGCGGCCGACTTCGTCGACGCCATCGGCGTTCCCCGGATGGTCCTCGACGACGACCCGCATGTCACCGCACAGTACGAACAGTTCGAAATCGACCGGCATCTCCTCCTGCTCGACTGGAAGAACGCACCCGAGCGAGACGCCGCCGTCCGCGCGTTGCAGGGCCATCTGACCCATCCCGACAGCAACATGGAACTCGCCAAAGCCCTCGAAAGGCGCGGCTTTCACCGCGAGGCGATCCCCGTCTATCACTACGACGCGATCCAGCGGGACCGGGACTACGCACCGCTCCAGGGTCTCTTCGACGCCGCCTCCGAGGCGCTCGAACCCGCTCCCGCCCTCGCCGTGATCGAACGGATTCATTCCCGCGAGTTTCCCGCTCCGCCCGGCCTCACGATCGATTACCTCAACGAACAACACGCCCGGTTTCTCCTCCTCGATCACAACCTCGAGAGACTGGAGCAGCTCGGTCGTCCGCCCGTCGCGGGGAAGGAGAACCGCCCTTTCCAGGGTCGCTCCCACCTGCCTTACCAAAACGCCCTCGTCCTGGCCTACCGCCAGAACGGCGACAACGACGCCCTCCTCCCGCTCCTCACCCGGATCCAAGAGAGCGGACAGGCGAACGCGGAGCAACTCCTCCTCGGCGCGGAAATCCTCGGGAAAGTCTCGCGCCATGACGAAGCTCTCCGGTGGCTCGCTCCGCTCGCCCTCGATCCCGGCGAACCGACCCAACAACGACGCGCTCTCC
>CAYLJC010000116.1:0-7831 GCA_964383345.1 uncultured Akkermansia sp.
AGCGACGGAGCGGCCGCCTGACGGAAAGTGGTGGAAGACGCCCAGGCCCTATCGAAGGCTCTTATCGACCGGGTTGGGAGGTCGTGTGAGCGCGGGGATGGCGTGTTCGTTCACTTGAAGGGGAGCTTGCCCAACCCTTGCCGCAGACGTGGATCGTGCCGGCGCAGCGCGGCCATTCGAGGATCGTCAGGGTGTTGTTGGGAGTGCCGGTGGAGGTCGCCCGTCGCCCCGTCGCGGGTTTGTGGATTCGCGGTTGAGGGTTTGGGGGTGAATGGTAGGTTCAGGGCGCGGAGAGCCCCCGTTGCGGACGTATGCCGAGGGGACACCCATGAGGCCGGGTTTCTCCGCACTTTCCTTTCAGAGTCCCCCCTTCGGCGGATTTTTTTAAGGTGGCGAAACTCCACTGCCCCGCTTTGTTCAGGACTGCTCCGACTGCGAGCCAGGGGCTCAACCCCATATCACCAACCCCCACGAGGCCGCGATCACCGCCAACAACACCGCCACGATGATGATATTATCGCGCCGATGCTTACGTTCCTCCTCTGGAGTCCTCTCCACCGGCGGCGCGGGAAGGGGATTCCGTGGCGAGGGGCGGGAATCCCGTGGCGAGGGACCGCTGATCACCTCCATCAGCGTCCACACCGCCAATAGGGCGAACAACATCCCCCCGAACGCCTCCATCCCATGGCCGACAAAAAACAAAAACGCCATGCAGCCCCCCATGCCGAGCTTCCCCAGGAACCGCCCCATCTCCCCCGCATAGAGATTGTGCACCCCGATCAGGCCCAGCAAAATGCCCAGCACCCGATACGTGCCGACATGGGCATCGTGTTGCTTCGCCATATCAATCAGCGTCATCGACGGCTGCCACACAGTCCCGCCTCTCGGGCACACCATCGCCGTCGCCGGGATCGCCCCCGAGCGGTGCATCTCCCGTATTTGATCGGCCGTAAACGGCCCGCTCGCCTCGCCACCCGTCGAGAGCCAGTAGATCGTGGGATTGCTCATGCTGTGATCCTAATCGTTTTGGCACCACAGTGTCAAACCTTGGGGGATGGTCAGCAACACGCACGCGCACCCAGCAGGAGTGGCAAGGTGTCGAAGATGCCCAGGCCCTGATCGAAGGCTCCTATCGACCGGGTTGGGAGGTCGTGTGAGCGCGGGGATGGCGCGTCCGCTCACTCGAGGGGGAGGTTGCACGCCTGCAACGAAACCTTGTGGACGCGCAGGTCGTGATCGTAGATCTCCACCGGATTGGGGCGCTCGCCACGGAGGATTTGGGCGAGCTCGGCCAATTGGCCGGCGTAGCGGTCGTCCGCGGAGGGGAAGTCGATCTGGTTCAGCCCTTGCCGGTACTTGCCCTTGGCCTTTTTCAGGTGGAGTCGCACGGTGATGTTCCTCGGGGTCGCTGCGGTCTTGCCGTCGAGACCGGTGGAATGCTTTACTTTGGTGAAGTCCTCGATCGGCAGGATTTCGAGAGTGCCGTCGGTGCCGTCCACCCGCAGATGGCGGCAGGGTTGATACCCCTTGCTGCAAACGCGAATCGTGCCGACGCAGCGCGGCCATTCGAGAATTGTTAGCGTGTTGTTGGGAGTGCCGACGGGGTCGCCCGGCGCGGGTTTGACGATGGAGTAGGCGCGGTCGGGCATCGCGTCCTGCATCATCGGGAGCGCGTATTCGATGACGTGGCAGGCGAGCAGGTAGATGGTGCCGCCAGGATACGCGCCGACGTATTCGGGATACTTCGCGCCGCCGTAGCTGTGGTTGAGATCGGCGTCGATCGCAAAAATCTCGCCGAGGAGTCCGCTGCGGGCGGCCTGGACCGCGAACTGGATGGCTTCGTTGGCGCGGAACATGTAGCCGGTCTGCAAGGGAATGTTGTGGCGGCGGCAGATGTCGGAGAGCTCTTGGAAACCTTTCAAGTTCGTGCCGAGCGGCTTGTCCATGTGCATGGGGTATCCGCGTCGCGCACATTCGAGCGCCACCTCCACCAGTTCGGAGTTGGATACTTCCACCACGATCAAGTCCGGCTTCACCTCGTCGAACACCTCCCGGGGCGTCCATTTGGGATACTCCTTGTAGTGGTCGAGCGAGGGGTCGGTCATGCGCATGGCCCGGGAGGCGGAGTCGTCCACCCAGCCGACGATCTCGTAGTCATCCTTCAGCTTGCGCATCGCCTCGAACTTGCCCCTGGCGTGGTTGTGGACCACGCCCCAGAGCACGGCCCGGATTTTCCGCTTGCCGACGGGTTGCCATGACTCCTCTGCGGCCGCCTCGCACGGAACCCAATGGATGCCGCCCAGAAGGGCGAGCCAGATCAATGCCCGCAGCGATTTCATAGCGAAGGAGGATGACGGAAGCGCCGTCGCGGGGCAACCACGGGATCGCGTCAGCCGTTCCACCGGGTGTAGCCGGAGGCCGCCAGGTGGACTTTCTGAACGAGGGCGTCGTGAGCAGGGGTGTAGCGGGTCTCCGCTTCCTTCCGAACGAGGCGGGCGAACTCGCGCAGTTGGGCGTCGTATCTGCCTTCGGTGATCTCGAATTCGACGAGGTGGGTCCCCGCCGCGTAGGCATCGTTTCCCTCCTTGAGGTGGAGTTGCAGGGCCAGGGGGGCGCCGTCGAATCTCTCCAGCGGGGAAAACGCGATGTCGCCCTTGTCGCCGGTGATTTGGAAACGCCGTTTGGCGAGACCGCCGGGCACTTGGTCACAGACCTGGATTGTCGCCCGCGCATGAGGATATTCCAATACCGCGAGGCAGTTGTTTTTCACCCCTCCCACCGCGCCCGCGGTGGTGCCCAAAAACGAAACGACGTTCTGCGGACTTCCCAGCAGGGACACGATGATGTCAATGTGGTGACAGCCCAGATTGTACATCACGCCACCCGGATAAGCGCTGAGGTAGCGTTGGTAGCGCTCGTTTCCGTAGTCGTGGTTCATGTCGGCCTGGATCTCAAACACCTCGCCCAACCACTGTTGCCGCACCGCTTCCTGACAAAACCGAAACGCGGGGTTCCCGCGAAACATGTAGCCGATCTGGAAGGGGAGTCCCCGGCTCTCACAGCCATCGAGCAGTTTTTGAAACGGAGCAAATTCCTCGCCGCCCGGTTTGTCCATGGCGATGGCGAGGCCGCGCTCCATGCAGCGGAGCGCGGTGGGCACGAGATCGCCGTTGGCGGTTTCGATCATCACCGCCTCCAGACCCGGCACCTGGAACAGCTCTTCCTCCGACATCCACGGGAGTCCTGCGAAGGGCTTGAGATGGGTCCCGCCGTATCGCGCCGCCTTGGATTTTCTATCGTCCACGACTCCAACCACTTCGTAGTCGTCGGTGAATTTCCTCAGCGTGCTGATGCGGTTGGCGTGTTCGTGGCAGATGCCGATCTGGCCGATCTTGATCCTCCGGGGGGCGGAGGCGTCGCCGTTTCCGGGGCCGCTCTCGTCAGGGGACGCCGCGTTCGCCAGCAGGGCCGGAGCCAGGCCCCACGCGGAGATCCGGACCCCGCTCGATTGGAGAAATTCTCTTCTTTTCATAGCGGCACCCCTTGTCCCGCATTTCCCGCACCGCCTCGTCAGCGGTTCGCGATTCTTTCCAAGCCCACCGCCAAGTCCTGGCCCGTGTTGATCGTTGAACCGGGAATGGCGGGGAGACCGAGCAGGGTGAGACAGAGATTGCCCGCATCGCCGTTGCGAATGGGTTGGCCGACCTCGGTGTAGGCGGGATTCTCCACCCCGGGATCCTGGCGCGAGGTCGGGTTGAGGGAGTACAATTCCGTTCCGGCCGCCACTCCCGGGCCCCATGCGTAGAAGGGAATGGTGAAATTGTTGGCCTCATCCGATTCTCCGTGCCCCTTGGTCCCGGTGAGCCCTCCGTGGTCGGCGGTGAGCACGATCCAGAACTTGTCCTTCCATGCGGGGGAGGCGTCGATGGCGGCGAGTATTTTGCCCAAATACCCGTCGACCCCGCGCAGCGCCTCGGTGTAGGGACTGCCGGGGGTGAGATCCCAGGTCTGCGAATGTCCCGCGCTGTCGCAGTCGCGGATGTGGAGCATGGTGAGATCGGCGGGTGTCGAGGCGAGGTCGGCGATGAGGAGATCGACGAGCTTTCCGGCATCTCCCTCGAGGTGGACGCGGTCGAGTTTGTCCCGCCCGTTGTCCTCGCCGGTGGTGTCGGCGGCACCGTTTCTCTCGTCGTAGCTGAGATCGTAGAGTGAAAATTTCGTCTTGCTCGCGTAGAGGGCGGTGGAGAGACCGTGGTCGTGGGCGACATCGAACATGGAGGCGACGTAGGCTTGGTGGTTGCGGTGCAGGTTTTGGCCGAGCTTGGGATTGCCGTTGGCGATCCAATTGTGGCCCTCTTTTCCGACGACGCCCCGGCCGGTCACCATGCAGGTATGATTGGGGAGTGTGATGGTGTAGGTCTTGTCGGTGCGGGCGTTGGAGGTGTGGGACCCCTCCCGGCGGAGCCGGTGGAAGGTCGGCAGCACCTCCGGTCCGAGGGCGTCGACCGCGTCGGGACGCATCCCGTCAACGCTGATGAAGAGAACCTTTTCAGCCCGGATCTGCGGAGCTGCCTGGATCAGGAGCGCCGCTCCGATCGCGAGAAGGGGGAATCGAGCACTGGATTTCATTTGTCGGAATGAATTTGTCAGGGGTGAAGGAACAAGGTCACGGAGGGATAGAATCGTCCGAAGTGCGATGTCAGGTCAAGAATTTTGAACGCACTCAATCAGGTCCAAGCTGGTAGCAGATCGAGGTGAGCGGAGAACACCCGGCGCGCCTGGGGGACCGGGAGGTGGTCCAGGTGATCGACGAGGTGGCGATCCGGGGTTCCATCGTTTGACTCGTTCGCCAAGCCGCGCGGGCTTCACCCTGCGGGTTCCGGCCCGCCTGCGTCCAAAGCGCTTTTGACTTCACTCCGTTTCGTCTCCGCGCAGTCCGGCTTCTTCCTCCGGAAGCCGCTATCGCGGCTTGGGCAGTGGAATCAACGAAGCCCCCCGCCAATGGAGTTTCGCTCCGCAGGATGGTGTCGCAAACGATCGCCGCCTCTACGGCTTCGCTACAGGTGCTTGTTTTCCCTTTGCCGCACGCGGACGCGATGGCCTTCGGCCCGTTTTGGATTCTCGGAACGAGTGCGACGGAGACGGCGGTCAGATTTTTGCCGATGTCGGCGATAGGATTTCCCATAGTGCGGATGCGGGCATATCGTGCTTTGCCCAGCGATGCCGTTTCACGCGTTGGCCCGGCCAGCTTCTCTTGCCGCCAGACTGCCGCCACCGTGGGGCAATGGCGATCCAATGGGTTGGCCTCGCCCACCGCACTTTGCGATCAAAGGCACCTCACAGAGATCTCCCCATGCGCCAGCTTTCCAAATCCAAGCTTATCGCTTACCGCCAGTGTCCCAAGCGGCTCTGGCTCGAGATCCACCGCCCGGAGCTGCGCGACGATTCCGGTAGCGAGACGGTCTTTCGCATTGGCAACGAAGTCGGCGAGATGGCGCGCCGTCTCTACGACGGGGACGGCAGCGGGACCTTGATCGACATCGACGTCCTCGGTTTCGGGGAGGCCTTTCGCCTCAGTGAGGAGTTGTTCGGCAGGGCGGAGGGTCCGGTCTTCGAGGCGGGTCTCCGCATCCGGGGCGCCCTCGCCTTCGCTGACGTGATGCTGCCGGTGGAGAAAGAGGACGAACGCCGCTGGCGCATGATAGAGGTGAAATCGACCACCGGAGTGAAGGACTACCACCGCGACGACCTCGCCATCCAGACCTATATCGCGACCGCCGCGGGCGTGGCATTGGAGTCGGTCCGGCTCGCCCACATCAACAACACTTTCGTCTATCCTGGCGGAGGGGACTACCGGGGGCTGTTCACCGAAGTCGATCTCACCGAGGAGACCGCGGAGCGCCTCCACGAAATCGAGGAGTGGATCGCCGCTGCCCAGACCGTCGCGGCAGGGCCGGACGAGCCGGAGATCGAGATGGGGCCGCAATGCTCCGATCCCTTCGATTGTCCCTTCGCCGCCCATTGCGGACGGGACCGGGTCGAGGCCGAATATCCGCTGAGCTCCCTGCCGCGCCTCAGCGAAAATCAGCGGACTTTTCTGGCGTCCGAGGGATTCACCGACCTCCGCAAGGTGCCCGATGACTGCCTGACCGAAACTCAACGATGGGTCAGGGAGGTCACCCTTTCCGGCGAAGCCTGGTTCGATGCCGCCGGAGCCGCCGCCGCCCTCGCCCCGCACGGGTTCCCGGCCCGCTTCCTCGATTTCGAGACGGTGATGATGCCCGTGCCGATCTGGCCGGGCACGCGGCCCTACCAGCAGATTCCCTTCCAGTTCAGCCTGCACCGGTTCGACGAGGACGGCACCCTCCACCACGAGGCCTTCCTCGATCTCGGCGGTGACGATCCTTCGGAGCCGCTCGCCCGCGCCCTCGTCGCTGCGGCTGGGGAAAGCGGTCCCGTCTTTGCCTACAACGCCTCCTTCGAGCGCAGGGTCATCCACCAGTTGGCCGCCAGCTTTCCCGAAGAATCCGGGCCGCTCCACGCCCTCGCCGACCGTCTCGTCGATCTTTATCCCATCGCCAGGGCGCATTACTATCATCCCTCCCAGCACGGAAGCTGGAGCCTCAAAGCCCTCCTCCCCGCCGTCTGCCCCGATCTCACCTACGACACTCTCGCAGGCGTCGCCGACGGCGGCATGGCCGTCGCCGCCTATCGCGAGGCGATTGCACCCGAGACGACGACGGAGCGCCGGGCGCAGATCGAGCGCGAACTGCTCGCCTACTGCCATCTCGATACCTTGGCGCTGGTGCGGGTTTGGGAGGTGTTTCGGGGAGAAGCCTGCCAGCGAAACGCCGACCCTGTTTGACGTTAAACGAAGCCCTACTACAACTGACCCGCATGACTGAAAACGACCCTCAGATTTCCCAGCCTTCGTCGCCTGCCCCGGATGACGATGGGGCGGCGAGACCTCAATTTGGCCACCCCTTCAATAAACTGTTTCGCGACGTGGCGGAAGCCAACCGCTCCGAACTCTACGATGCCATCATGTTTCCGGAAAAACGCGCGAACATTCTAGCGAAAGGCCTTCGGCGAGGTGCTGGCGCGACGCCATGTTTCGCCGGATGTGATCAAACGGATTCGCCGGACGATGGACGAACTCAACCAACTCGTCGCGGGCGACCCGGGCCTCGGACGCGGGCATCGCATCGGCCACAGCTTCTTTGTTCCGACGAGGAACGTGGAGGACGGGGCAGCCTGGTTCCGGGAGATCGTCGAGTATGAGATCTGGCCGCTGATCGAGGAATACTGGATCGATGACGAAGGTCGGCGGGAGGAGGCCAAGGCTCTGTTCGGGATATGAACCTTGCTCCGAAGCTCCAATGCGTTTTCCAGCAAATCCAGCCAGCGCAGCGCCAGCTCACCGCCGCCTCGGGCTTCGTCCTCCTCGTACCAGCGGACTGGCGCCTCGATCTCCTCTTCGGCCGAGGGAGAAAGACGCCATTCCCAGCTCATCGAGCCGCCCTCCTGTCAGCCGCCTGCTGCCGGAGCCGGGCGAAGGGAGTGGCGAAGGTCGATCCCGAGAGCTGTCCCGACGCTCTCAACCTGCTCGGCCTGGCCTTGGCGCGGTCGCTGCGGAGCCTTGCCCGGCGCGGGTTGGAGCGGTCAGAAACGGTTCCGTTCGAGCCACCTCTACCAACTCCTTTCCTACCTTCGCAACCAGTCGGTCGTGCCGGGATGGGAGAATGCCGAGGGTGTCCTCCTCTATCCCGCCGTCGAGCACCGGTTCGACCATAGTCTCATGCTCAACGGCCACCACCTGCGTGTCGCCAGC
>CAYLJC010000117.1:0-396 GCA_964383345.1 uncultured Akkermansia sp.
AGTGGATCTGGATGCACAAACGCTGGAAAAAGGTGGGCGGAAAGAACTGAGGAGCCATTCGCCGGATCCGTGTTCAACGCGGGGAAAAGCGTCACCGCAAAGGCCTCACGTTTCGTCACGCCGTTCGACGATCCGGAGCGGGACCTCGCTTTTCACGATTTGGCGCGAGGCGAGAATCCCCCGCCACGAAGTCAGCGGATAGAGGACGCAGTCCCGTCCGAGGAGGGAGCCGGGAGCGAGGACGCTGTTGCAGCCGATTTCGGTGCGGTCTCCGATGATCGCCCCGAATTTTCGCAGTCCCGTTTCGATGGGATTTCCCGCGCCGTCGGAAATCCTGACATGCTGTCTATCGAGCCTGACATTCGAGCAGATCACTCCCGCGCCGAGATGGACCTT
>CAYLJC010000117.1:406-7805 GCA_964383345.1 uncultured Akkermansia sp.
TTCGACCACTTAGATGATCTTCGGGATCTCGCAGTGGTTGAAAAGGAGGCAGTTCTTGAATTCGCTGGAGTTTCCGAGGACGCAGTTGCTCCCCGTCACGACCGCCTCCCGCACATAGGCACCGCCGCGGACAAGGGTTCCGGGGCCGATCCAGGCGGGGCCTTTGATGACCGCGTTGGCCTCCACCACCGCACCGGGGGCCACATAGACCCGGTCGCCGACCACGGCGCGCTCGTCCACTTCGCCGCGGAGAAAGGGACCTTCGAGACGGTCGAGACGGTCGTTGAGATACCCGGCGATGGCGGAGATCGCCGCCCAGACCGGTTCTTTCCCCGCGAACAGCTCGGCGTGTTCCGTCTGCGCGAGATCGAGGTAGTCGGCGGCGGGGAAATTCATCGGGAGAGGCGGGCGGGACGGCCGCCCCACAGGGCGACACGTCAGACGGTCATGATGTCCTTTTCCTTGGCTTCGAAGTGGGCATCGATGGCCTTGACGTTTTTGTCGGTGAGCGTCTGGACTTCTTTCTCGAAATCCCGGAAGGCGTCTTCGGTGATGGTGCTGGCCTTGAGGGCGACCTTGAGCTTGTCCATGGCGTCTTTCCGCGCGGCTCTCACCCGCACGCGGCCCTGCTCGGCCATGTCTTTGATCACCTTGACGAGATCGCGGCGGCGCTCTTCGGACAGTTCGGGGATGGGCAGGCGGATGATGCGTCCGTCGCTCGCGGGATTGATCCCCAGCTTCGACTCGCGCAGGGCGCGTTCGATGTCCTGCATCACCGTGGGATCGTGTGGCTGCACCGTGAGGAGACGCGGTTCGGGGGCGGAGACGAGGGCGATCTGCTTCAGCGGCATGGAGGTCCCGTAAGAGGGGACGTGGACGTTGATGTTGTCGAGGAGCGCGGGGCTGGCCTTGCCGGTGCGGATGGAGGCCATCTCGTGAGAGACAAAATCGGCCGCTTTTTCCATTGCTTCGCCGGTTTCAAGAAGAAAGATGTCAGGGTCCATGGGTTCTTTTGGTCTTGATGGGTTGAGGCACTCTAGAATCGCATCGGGCGAAAGCAACCATTGGTGTCAGGCGCGGACGATGGTGCCGACATCCTCACCGGTGAGGGCGCGCTGGATGTTGCCGGGCACGGTCATGTCAAACACGACGATGGGGATGGAATTGTCCTGGCAGAGGGAGAAGGCGGTGCCGTCCATGACCCGGAGATTGCGGGAGAGGGCCTCGTTGTAGGTGACCGTGTCGTAGCGGACCGCATCATCGAACTTGTTGGGGTCTTTGTCGTAGACACCGTCGACCTTGGTGGCTTTGAAAATGACGTCGGCGCCGATCTCGCTGGCACGGAGGGCGGCGGTGGTGTCGGTGGTGAAAAAGGGATTGCCCGTGCCGGCCCCGAAAATGACCACGCGGCCCTTCTCGAGATGCCGGATCGCGACGCGCCTGATGAAACTCTCGGCCACGTTTTTCATTTCGATGGCGGACTGTACCCGCGAGGGCACCCCGACGGCTTCGAGCATGCTCTGGACCGCGAGGGAGTTCATCACCGTGGCCAGCATTCCGACATAGTCGGCGGTGGCGCGATCCATCCCGCGACCGGCGGCGGCGGCCCCCCGCCAGAGGTTGCCTCCCCCGACGACGATGGCGATCTCCAGCCCGGTCTGGGCGGCGACTTTGATCTGATGGGCGATGCCTTCGACGATCTCGGGAGAAATATTGTCTTCGCTACCCGGTTCGCGGAGGGCTTCGCCCGAGAGTTTCAGGATGACCCGGTTGTACTTTTTCAACATAAGATAGAGGCTGCGTGGTTCGCGCACCCTCCACCAATCGGATCAATTTTCAAACCGCAATCTCACCAGCTGCCGAGAACCGTGCCGACGGGGATGGCGGTGCCGCGGAGGAATTCCGCCGAGCCGAGCCGCTTGCGGCCCTCGAGTTGAAGATTCCCGGTGAGAGCGAGAGCACCGCTCCCGCAATTGACGACGAGACGGGTGTTGCTCTCCAGCACCGTTCCGGGCGGACTGGCGTCGCCCTTGACGAGGGTTGCGGGAGGATGGATTTTGAGTTTCCTCCGTTCCCCCCCGAGAGTCACCGTGGTGGTGGTGCCGGGCCACGGATCGTAGGCGCGGATCTGCCGCTCCACCGCGCTCGCCTCCAGTGTCCAGTCGATCTCCCCGTCGTCGCGGAGGAGCTTGCCCGAATAGGTTACGAGGGTTTCGTTCTGAGGTTCCGCCGTGGGAAGGCCGTTGCGGAAAAGGGGCAGCCCGTGCTCCAGAACACGCGGACCGAGGGCGGCGAGGCGATCGTGGAGGCTGCCGCCGGTGTCGTCGGGGAAAATGGGGAGGGACTCTTTCAGGATCATGTCGCCGGCGTCGAGTTTCGGGACAATGTGCATCAAGGTGATCCCCGATTCCTCGTCCCCCTCCCGGATCGCCGCCTGAACGGGCGAAGCGCCGCGGTGCCGGGGGAGGAGGGAGGCGTGGAGGTTGATACAGGCGAGGGTGGGAGCGGAAATGACGGCTTTCGGGAGGATCTGTCCGTAGGCCATGACCACCACGAGGTCGGGGCGAAAGGCGGTCAACTCCGCCAGGGCCGTTTCGTTTCTCCGCAGGATATCGGGCTGCCGCACCGGAATGCCGTGTGCTTCCGCGAGGATTTTGGTCTCCGGTGCGGTGAGCACTTGTCGGCGACCGGTCGGTTTGTCGGGCTGGGTGTAGACCGCGACGAGTTCGTGTCCGTCCGGGCCATCCGACTGCCGTTCGATGAGCCATTGCAGCGCGGGGAGCGCGATCTCCCCGGTTCCCATGAAAATGATACGCATACGTTTCCCCACTCAAAGGCCGGAGCGAGTCAGGTCAAAAGAAATATGTCGCTTCGTGATGGCTTGCAATCCGACCGGTGGAGGATACAAAGGAAGGGGTGGGATGGGATTTCTCTCATTTTCCCGTCCCTGGTACGGTGTTACGCTGGGAACTTGCCTCCATCATGAAAGGATTTTTCGTCACGCTTTTTGTTGTCTGCGGTTTGTTCGCCGTCGGTTGGTTCCTTTACGAACCGTATCTGAAGCCCCTCGTCACCCGCTTTTCCTCGGGGCCAACGATGGTGGAGCGGGACCGGGTCATCGGTGCCGACGAACCCACCGCGACGTCCTCCGAGGCCCCGGCCCCCCCCGCGCCGGTGGCGACGACGACGGATCCCGCCGTGGTCCCGCCGCCACCCGAATCCGAGCTGGAGCGGCTGCTCAAAGCCCGTTATCCCATGCCCGAGATTCTCCCGCTCCTGACGATCGTGGACCAGTGGCGCAATGTTCCGCCCAACGCGTTTCCCGCCGAAATCACCGCCAAAGAAACGGTTGTGTTTGAGCTCGTCATCGACGGGCAGGTCGCCGGTTCAAGCCGGGTCTCTCCCGGCACGCCGCTCAAACCGGTGCGGCTCGTGGGGGAGGAAATCGTCGTCGCCAGTCTGGCGAATCCCGCCATGAGCACCCGGCTCCCGGTGAGCATGACCGACTTTCGCGAGCGCATCGAGGCCCGCTACAACCAGTTCGTCGCGGCGAAGGCCGCCGAGGTCGAGGCGAAGCGGAACCGCGCCCGTAGTCTCATCGAGGAGGAACCCGCCCGTATCGCCCTGCTCACGGGAAAATCATCGGCTTCCTCGCCGCCGGATTCCCAGGACGATCCGCGTTTTGCTCCGGTGAAGGAGAGCCTTCGCCAGGGGGAGGTCGCCAGCGTGACTTTCGGAGAGGTGGTTTCCTACCGCTGGAACGGGCTCGAAACAGTGGGTGGCGACTATGCCGGATCCTACGACACCGTGACGGTGAATTTTGAAGTCTCGACCATCTTCGGTCGATTCCCGGTCGAATACAAAGCCCTCCTCAAAGGGGGCCGCGTCCATGCCTGGATTGACCCCGTGACGGAGGACAGGATCTGATGAGAGTTCGCGGTCCCATCCTCTCGGCGACGGTTCTGCTCGCGCTTGTTCCTGCGGTGATTCTGTCGGCCGCCGGGCCGCCGGAACCGATTCCACCGATTCCGAGGCGGTTGCCTCCACCGGGGACGGTGGTGTGGCCGGAGACCGCGCGGGCTTCTCTGGAGGAACGCGTCGCCACCTACGACGAACGCATCTGGGAAATCGATCACAAGGCCCACGCCGCCGACATCGCCGTCCTGGTGAAGGCGGTCGATTTTGCGCTGCGCCACAACGAATTTTACTCGGAAAAGGAAATGCCTCTCGCCGCGGAGATGTTGGATCTCGCCGAACGGCGCTACGAGGCGCTCGCCGAAGAGGACGCGCGCCCCTGGCTGGACGAGAAAGGACTCGTCATTCGGGGCTATCGTTCGAGCATTGATGGCTCCTACCAGCCCTACGGTCTCGAAATTCCGGAAACCCTCGACCTCTCGCGTCCGGTTCCGCTGCTCGTCTGGTTGCACGGTCGCGGGGACAAGACGACCGACCTTCATTTCCTGCAGCGCTGCCGCACGAGGAGCCAGGCTTTCGGCGGACTCGTCGAAGACCAGCAGGAGGCCGTGGTCCTCCATCCTTTCGGGCGTCATTGCGTCGGGTGGAAACACGCCGGGGAAATCGATGTCTTCGAGGCGATCGAAGCGGTCCGGGCCGACTATCCCATCGATCCGGAGCGCATCATTCTGGCCGGCTTTTCCATGGGCGGGGCGGGGGCCTGGCACATCGGGGCCCATTACCGCGACCGCTTTTGCGCGGTCCACGCCGGCGCGGGTTTTGCCGAGACCAAGGAATACACCAAGCTCGCCCCGGAAAATTTTCCGCCCGATTACGAACAGACTCTCTGGAAAGTCTACGACGTGCCGAACTACGTCCGCAATTTCCGGAACGGCCCGCTTCTCGCGTATTCCGGAGCCGAAGACGGCCAGAAAGCCGCCGCCGATCTCATGGCCCGCGAACTGGCGAAAGTGGGGCACACCCTTCGTCATGTCATCGGCGAGGACATGGGACACAAATACAACGAAGAATCGGTCAAAGAGATCCGCCACTGGCTCACCGAATCGTGGGCCTCCGGACGACGGCGTCCCGCCCGGCGCATCGAGTGGCAGACGCCGACGCTGCGCTACCCCTCCTACGACTGGCTGCGCCTGACCGGTCTGGAGGCCCACTGGGAGGGGGCGCGGGCGCTCGCCGAGCGGGATCCTGAGAAAAAGGAAATCACCCTGCAACTTCAGGGCGTCACCGCCCTGGAACTCTCGGCGGGTCGCGACGGGAACCTTGCGGGGTTCACCGTCCGCATCGGGGAGGAGACCGTCCTCGTCGAGGATCCGGGTTTTCCGGTGAACACCGTTTCCCTCGTTCGCCCGGGGGAAGAGGGGGCGAAATGGACTTTCGGAGAACCTCCCGCCCTCGCCAAACGACCCGGCGTGCAGGGTCCCATCGACGACGCCTTTCTCTCGCGCTTTCTCGTGGTTCCTCCCGATTCCCTTCCCGCCGAGGCCGGGGCGGCCCGGTGGCTCGATTTCGAGTTGAACCATTTCCGGGAACGCTGGCGCACTCTCATGCGGGGAGAGTTGCCGGAAAAATCGGCCGACGAGGTGGACTCGGACGACATCGCGTCGGCCAATCTGATCCTCTGGGGCGATCCCGCATCGAATCCGCTCATCGCGGAGATCGCCGACCGTCTCCCGGTGCGGTGGCGGGACGGCTCTTTCACCTTGCGCGGGGAAACCTACGCGAGCGACGCCCACGTCCCCGTTCTCATTTTTCCCAATCCGCTGAATCCGGATCGCTACGTGGTCCTCAACAGCGGCCTGACCTTCCGGGAAGGGCACGACCGGACCAACTCTCTGCAGAATCCCAAATTGCCCGATTGGGCGGTTATCGGACTCGACCGCGATCCCGACGCACTCGCTCCGGGCCGCATCGTGGAGGCCGGATTTTTCGACGAATCCTGGGAATAAGAACTCGATCTTCAAACCTGCTTCCGGCGGTTCCAACAGCGGATGGCTTTTTCGACGTGGTCCGCCAGCCCGCGCTTGAGTATTGCGGGGCCGTGGTGTTGGCTGTTTGCGTTTCGCCCGCACAACTCTCCGGTTCCTTCTTTCCCATGCTCCATTTTCGTCTCTTCGGTTTCCCGGTCCAGGTCCACTGGATGTTTTGGCTGCTTTGCCTGTTTCTCGGAATGCCGCTGCTGCAGCAGGACGGACCGACCGGATTGGGCTTGTTCGTGTTGATGACGGCGGTGGTCTTCGGCTCCATCCTCTGGCACGAGCTGGGCCACGCCTGGGCGAGGAAAAAATACGGGGCTCCCTATTCGGACATCACCCTCCACGGCATGGGCGGCCTTTGTTCGGGACCGGGACGATTCACGCGATGGGAGTCGGTTTTCATCGCGGCGGCGGGGCCGGGCGCGAGTCTGCTGCTCGGGGCGGCGACATTCCCGTTGGTTTTCGCACCGGGGGCGGGTGATCTCTGGCTGGGTTTTTTCATCCGGACGATGCTGTGGGTGAATGTCGTATGGGCGATCCTCAATCTGTTTCCCATTCTGCCGCTCGACGGGGGGCATATCCTGCAAGGGCTGCTGGTGGGGCAACACGCCCACCTCGTCCCCAAAATCGGTTTCGGCCTCGCCGTCGTCATGGCCATCGCGGGGCTCGTGGTTTTCCAAAGCATTTTTATGGCGGTCATTTTCGGTCTCTTCGCCCACACCAACTGGCAATTGATGAAAGGGCGGCGCGGTGCTTTCCCGTGAGATCGTCCCGGTCGATGGGGGAGGACCCTCGTTTCTCCGGATGGAGAGGCCAGACGCCTGTATGGCGATTGGAAAACAGTAGATCCTCAACGCCTTACTCCTTCCGCATTGATCTATCCCGCAAGGCGCGCTCCGCTTTCTCGTATTCTCCCAGATGTGCCCGCATCAAGGCCTTCCAGAGTTTGCCGTGGTTCGGGACGGAGAAGTGCAACAACTCGTGGACGATGACGTAATCCCCCAACTCGCGATCCATCCCAAGCAACTCGTCATTAAAACTGAGGGTGCCGGCGGTCGAACAGGAGGCCCATTTGCGGCGCATCGGGCGCACATAGATGGCGGTCGCGGGGACATCCAGTTTCTCCGCCCACTCGCGCACCCGGGCGTGGAATTCATCACGATTGCGCCAAGGCTTCACGATCGCTCCTCCCGACTCAATACATTGAATAGTGCGTCCACATGGGAGGTGACCTTGGCCATGTCGTCTTCCTCGGCGAAGATGGCAAAGGTGACCTTCTTCCTCAGCTCACGCAGGGAATGCTCGCTGCGTCGCCAGTTGGGATACGCTTGGAAAGCCGCAGCGATGTTCTGGGAGACCAGATCCGCGTGCTTGATGCCGGCGTCGGTAAGCTGGCGGAAGACGAAATAGGTCAGGTTGTCCAACCCGCGTTCGGCCTGCTCCTTCTTGCG
>CAYLJC010000118.1:0-7763 GCA_964383345.1 uncultured Akkermansia sp.
GGGTCAGTCCCGCCTCCTGACTGCGTTCGGGGTGGAACTGGCCGGCGAAGAGGCGGCCCCGGGCCACGGACGAGGCGAAATCCTCCCCGTACTCCGTCGTCGAGGCGATCAGGGAGCGGTCCTCCGGCACCGGATGGTAGGAGTGGACGAAGTAGAGATAGAGCGGCGCGGGCGCACCCTGCCACAGATAAAAAGACGGATCCGTCGGAGTCACTTCGTTCCATCCCATGTGCGGGACCTTGCGCCCGGGGCGAGCGGGAAAACGGGTCACTTCCCCGGCGAAGACCCCGAGACCTTTCGACTCAGGGGTCTCGCGACTTTTTTCAAAGAGGACCTGATAGCCCAGGCAGATCCCGAAGTAAGGACGGTCGTCGGCGATCCATTGGACGAGGGGCTGGCGCAGGTTCTTGCGGTCGAGTTCGTCCACGCAATCACCGAACGAACCCACCCCGGGAAAAAGGAGCCGGTCGACCGGTTCGAGATCGGCGGGAGACGACACCAGCGAACCCTCGTGCCCGAGAAATTTCAGGACGTTGAGGACGTTGCGGAGATTTCCCCCTCCGTAATCAATGACGCCGACGCGGGTGGACATGCGGATGAGTGGAACCGGTTGGGCGAAGGTTAGAGCACGTTTTTGGTGCTCGGGATGTCATCGGCGATGCGCGGATCGATCTGCGTCGCGGCATCAAGGGAGCGGGCCAGTCCCTTGAAAACCGCCTCGGCCATGTGGTGCGGATCGCGACCGTAGAGGATCTCGACATGCAGATTGACGAGCGCGTGGAAGGCGAAGGCTCGCAGGAATTCCTCGACGAGGGTGAAGTTGAACTTCTCGCCGACATGGGGCACCCCTTCGGGTCCGCGGTAGTCGAGGAAAGGGCGTCCGCTGACATCGAGGGCGACCCGCACGAGGGTCTCGTCCATCGGGAAATGGCCCGATCCGTAGCGGAAAATGCCGCGCTTTTCTCCGAGCGCTTCGTGAAAGGCGCGGCCGAGCGCGATACCGGTGTCCTCGACGGTGTGGTGGTAGTCGATCTCGATGTCGCCGACGGCTTCCACGTTGAGGTCGAAGCGACCATGTTTGGCAAACAGGGTCAGCATGTGGTCGAAAAAAGGCACCCCGGTGGAGAGGGTGGAAAGACCGGTCCCGTCGATGCCGAGCTCCAATTGGATATCGGTTTCGCCGGTACGGCGTGATATGGTGCTGCGCCTGGCTTGCGACATGATACGATGCGGTGGGGAAAAAATTTCCGGTCGGGAACCATCCACCTTTCGAGACTTCTCCTCAACCGCTTATTGCAATATTCTATCCACGCTTCTCCGGACTCCTTGTCCCGTTTCTTCCTCCCGATCTTTTCGATGCCGCGATCCCCGCTTTGTTCCCGCGATGAATCCTTCCCCGCCCGCCGAGTTCGCCCGCTACCGCTTCGTCCGCGACGCGCGGGGCGACATCGTTTCCCTGCCCTCGGGGGGAGTGGACAAAAGTGTTCGCCTTGTCCTCGATCACGAACGTTGGGGACTCGCGAGATTGCACCTTTTCGCCGGAGCGGCGGCGCGGGAGGATCGGCTCCAGGCCTTTCAGCGGAATGCGGAGCGGATCGCGGAGAGCGGCCATCCCCGGTGTCCGAGACTCCTCTCGTGGGGACGCGAGGGGGAGGATTTTCTCTATGCCGACGAGATGTGGGATGGCGAGCCGCTCCCGACCTACCTCGCCCGCGCCGGTGGCGTTCCGATGGGGGTGGCCTGTGAGTGGGTCCGGGAATGGCTGCCTGTGCTTTCTTCGATCCCGTTCCCGAGCGTCCCGTCGGAAAAGCTCTCGCCGCGGCATTTCGAAGTGGTGGAAAATCGCGAGGGACAGGTTTTCCTCGTCCTGTCCGAATGCGGCGGCTGGGCTCCGTCGTCCGCCTCGTCGCTGGAACCGGCGTGTGCCACCTCGGATCTCGCCGGGCTTTTCTGCGCTCTTCTCGCGGGCGATCCGAATCCGACAGACTGTCTTGAGGCGCTCGCCGGACTCCCTCCGGTCCTGCGCGAAGCCGTTCTGCGGGCGCTGGAGGAAGGGGGAGGGGATGCCGACGATGCCTTCCGGTCCGCCCTGCGCACCGGATCGGTCACGGCGCCCTCGGAGCGATCCCGGGTGGCGGCGCCCCGGACGCCGCTGCGGGAATGGCTTCGCTGCGATCTGGAGGTGATCGGAGGAGACATGCCGGGTGCGTTTCCGGCGGCGACGGCGACCGTCGTTCCCACCGGCGAGCCCTACGCTGTCCCCGCGCATCTGCGCGGGAATGCAACGCTCATGCAACTGCTTCCGGGACCGGAGGCGATCCCGCGCGACGATTGGCTGAACCAGCACCACGCCGCGACCCGGCGTCCCGGGCGGGGGCTGCCGCATCAGCTCCAGGTGAACTACATTGAGGACCGCGGTTCCCTCACCCTCATCGGTGAGGAACGTATTGAGGGAATCGATCTCGGGTCGTGGATCGCCCGGACCGGTCCGCTGTCGCTGGAGTCCGCCCGGGACATCGCCGGGGCGATCCACGCCGCTCTCGCCACCCTCGAAGCGCGGGCCGGTGCCTGTGCCGTCTGGTGGCTCCCGCCGGAAAACGTCCTGCTCGTGACGGAGGCCTTCTCCCCCCGCGATCCGGACGATGCTCTCCTCGAGGACACAAGCGGCGCGGCGTGGACCTCGTTTCCTCTGAAATTCCGTCTTCACCAGACTCTCGCGACCCTGCGGGAAGGGGCCTCTCTTCCCTCGAAAGTGCGCGAACTCACGCGGTTGCCCGGCAAACCGTATGAACCCGCCCGTCGCTCCGTGATCGCCCTGCCGCTGCTCTGGCATCTCCTCACCGGATCCCGTTTTCACTGGAGCGATCCCGTCGTTCCGTCGGACCGCATCCCCGCCGCTCTCGCGGAAATGTTCGAACAACGCCGACAGCTATTGCGGGCCGATCCCACCGCAACGCCGGACGATTTTTTCCTCGCCTTCGCCCAATGGACGCCGCCTGAACCGCCGCTCGAATCGTCCGTGGAGACGCTCCCCCCCGCGACGGAACCAGAGCCGCCCGCCGCCCCCCGTTTTGTCGCCGCGACGTTCGCACCGGTCCGGGCACCGTCACCCGCCGCAGTGGGCTTGTGGGCGTTTCTTCTTGGCGTGGTGGCCGCCTCTGTCACGGGATTTTTCCTGACCGGACAGAGCGTTCCCCGGGGGGCTTTTGTCGCGGCGGGACCTGACTCGTTCCCCATTCCTGACTTTCGTTTTCGCGAAGACGAGAGCCGCGAAGTGGCCCGCCGTCAGATGGAGGATCTCCTCCTGACGAGCGCCTCACCCGAAGCGCTCGCGCTGCTCCCCGCTGTCGAACATCTCGACCGTGAGGCGGATCGGACGCGGATGGAAACGTGGCTGAAAACCGGTCCCGAATCGGACAAAGGGGTCGCCTTCCGTGTTCTCGGGCTGCTGGCGCGGTCGCGCGGAGCATCACCCGGGACCTCGGCGGAGTATTTCCGGGAAGGGGCGAAACGAGGCGATCTCGAGTCCCGGTTCCGCTACGCTCTTTCCCGGTGGTCCGACAAAAGCGGTTTCGCCGCCGGATCGGAGGAGGCGATTCGTTTTCTGGAGGAGGCGGCCGCCAGCGGACACGGGCCCTCGCAAGAGCTGCTCGCCCGGGCGAAATGGCTGCGGAACGACGCCGTCGGAGCCCGTCGATGGGCCGAACGCGCCGCACGCCGGGGAGACGCCTCGGCCCTGCATTTGCTCGGACTGTTTTGCCTCCGGGGCATCGGAGACGAAGCCGATCCCGTCGCCGCCGCCGCGCATTTCCGTTTCGCTGCCGAGCGGGGCGACGAACGCGCCATGCATGACTACGGACGCTGTCTCCTCGAGGGAAGGGGAGTCGAACCGTCCCGATCCGAGGCACAACACTGGTTGCGGCTCGGGGGAGCCTTTTAGCCCGGATTTCTCATACTCTCGCGGCGTCTCGCGACGAAAGAGTATGAGAAATGCGGGCTTGTGGTTGAGGAATCGGAGCGAAGCGGAGAGGGAGAATCGAGAGAATCCGAAACATCAGCAGGAAGTCGGTTCGCCGAGGGCGAGTTTCACCGCATGGGGGATCGCACCTTGGACAAATCCGAGGCATTCCACCGCTCCATTTGGATTTCCCGGCAGGGCGATGACGAGGGATCGCTTCACGATCGCGGCGAGACCGCGGGACAGGATCGCGTTCGGTGTGATCGCCAGAGAACCCCTCCGCATGGTCTCGCCGAAGCCGGGAATTTCGACGCGCATGATGCTGCGGATCGCTTCGGGAGTCACATCCCGCGCGGTGACGCCGGTGCCGCCCGAACAAAGAACGAGACCGCAGCCCTGGCGGGAAAAGGACAAAACGCCGTGGCGGATGCGCTCCTCCTCGTCGGGAACGATCGCCTCGGCGATGACATCCCAGTCGTATTCCTCACAGGCCCGGCGCAGAGCGGGCCCGCTCTTGTCTTCGTACTCGCCTGCGGCGGCTCGGTCGGAGACGGTGATCAGTCCGACCCGGATGCGCTGGTTCATCGAAAACGAGGGCTGGAGGGAATCTGGCAACGGCTCGCGCCGATGCAGAACTATTGGCCGAATGAAATGCGGCTCCCTTCGAAACTGGGCACGGGATAGCTGCCGCCGGGTTGCGGGGGCGCGGGGATGGCTCCCTCGCGCGGGTAGGAAGTCGAAGCGGGATTGGCGGGAATCTGAATCGAAGTTGAATCGTTTGGCTGCGCCGCCTGGGGAACCGGCGGAGCGGCGATCCCGCCCGGGGGATAGGGTGTGGTCGGAACGACCGGTGCGGTGGGAACTGTCGGCGGGGTGGGGGTGATCGGAGGATAGGCCCCTGTCGCCCCGGTCGAGGGAGCTCCCGGGTAGGAGGGAGCGGAGTTCGTCGCGGCAGGAGCCGGAGTCCTCCCGTTCATCGCCAGCGGGGCCGGTGCCGCCGATGTCGGAATTTGTAGAATTTTGCCGGCATAGATTTTCGTGTCCGTCATCCCGTTGGCCGCCTGGATCCGGCTGATGCTGGAGTTGTATTTTCCGGCGAGGCTGGAGAGGCTGTCGCCCGATACGATGGCGTGGGGAATCAGTTGCTCTCCTTCCCGAAGGGTGAAGGGGGCCGGTTGGGAGGACGGGGGCGGTGCCGAGGCGGTCGCTCCGTATCCGCTCCCTGCGGTGGGGGCGGCGGGAGCGCCGGGTGCTGCGGAACCGGCCGGGGCGGAACTGGTCGAATAGCTCTCCGAACCGACCGGATAGGCCGATGGCGGAGGCGGCGCGACATTCTCCGCCACGTCCTTGTTTTTATTGGAAAAACAACTCACCGAGAAAACCCCGGTTGTGATCGCCACCACCCATCCTACGTACTGTCGCCCTTGTGCCATGGGGAAATCTACCCTCTTCCCCCGCTCTCGAAAGTCAGAATTTTAAAATTTCTCACTTTTTATTCTCAAATTTTGATATTTTCTCTAAATTAGATGTTTATTTGTTCGAACTATTGAGATGCTCAAATCAACTGTATCGTCCGGGCATAAAAAACGGGGTGCTTGCCCGCATTTCTCATCCCCTTCCTGCTGCGACTGGCTGCGGCCCGTCCCGGCGGCGTTCCGCCCGGATTTCCCCTTGGACAGGATGTTCTCATCCAGCCGCTGCGGGGAAATCCGGACGCGCCTTGCCGGACCAACCCTCGCGGCGTCTCGCGACGAAAGAGTATGAGAAATGCGGGCTTGCCCCCGTCTCTTTTCGCTTTGTGTTGTCTCCGGATCTCACCCGAGCATGAGTCGCTCGGGATTTTCCAGGCTCTCCTTCACCCTCACGAGGAAGGTGACCGCCTCTTTGCCATCGACGAGCCGGTGGTCGTAGGTGAGAGCGAGATACATCATGGGACGGATCACCACCTGCCCATCCAGCGCGACGGGTCGCTGTTGGATGCTGTGCATTCCGAGAATACCCGATTGGGGCGGGTTGAGAATGGGGGTGCTGAGGAGGGAACCGTAGATGCCTCCGTTGGTGATGGTGAAGACTCCGCCCTGGAGATCGCCGAGAGCGATCTTCCCGTCACGGGCCTTCCCGGCATACTCGATGATGTCTTTCTCGATGGCGGCAAAGGACTTCTGCTCGCAATCGCGGATCACCGGAACCATGAGCCCCTTGTCCGTGCCGACCGCGACGCCGATGTCGTAAAAATGGTTTTCAATGATCTCATCACCATCGATTTGCGCATTCACCGTGGGAACGGCCTGAAGCGCGTCCACGACCGCCTTGATGAAGAAGGACATGAAGCCGAGTTTGACGCCGTGGCGGGCGACAAAATCCTCCTGGACCCGTTTGCGCAGCGCCATGATCGCCGTCATGTCCACCTCGTTGAAGGTGGTGAGGAGGGCGGCCTCGTGCTGGGCGTTGACGAGGTGGGTGGCGATTTTGCGGCGCAGCGGCGACATTTTTTTGCGAGTCGTCCGGTTCGCGGACGATGCGGCCGCGGGAGTCGCCTCGGGGAGGAGTACTCCGGGTGCCGTGGCTGTCGCGGACGGTGCGGCGGTCTGTTGCGGGGGGGACGCGTGATCGGCCGCCGCATCGAGGACATCCGCCTTGGTGATTTTTCCACCGGCACCGGTGCCGCTGACGCGGGCCAGGTCGATCCCCTCGTCGGCCGCGATTTTTTTCGCCACCGGTGTGGCTTTCACTTCGGCGCTGGCTGCGGGGGCGGTGGCGGTGGTGGTGGTGGAAGGGGATTCCGCCGGGGGGGCGGCCGGAGTCTCCCGCGCGGGAGCGGGAGTTGCGGGGGCTTCCCCTTCTTCGATGGAAGCTACCGGAGCACCGATGGCCAATTCGTCGCCGACCGCAGCGAGATGGTGGAGGATTCCGTCGCGATCCGACTCCAGTTCGGTGCTGATTTTGTCTGTCTCGATCGTGAGGAGGACGTCGCCCGCCCTCACATACTCACCTTCGGCTTTGTGCCAGGTGCCCAGGGTTGCTGATGTGATCGATTCACCTAAGGAAGGGATCTTTATCTCGTGCGCCTTGTTATTGCACGCGGTTGTCGAATCGGGAAAGGAAACGGGAGAGGGGAAAATCGGAGACGCCTTATCGGTTGAAGGCCTCCTCCAGCAGGCGTCGTTGTTCCATTTTGTGAATGGCCTTTGAGCCGCTGGAAGGACTCGAGGCGGTGTCGCGTCCGGCATAGCGCACGTGGTGATCGGAGAGCTTCTGCAGTCTCGGTCCGACAAAGGTCCATGCGCCCATGTTGAGGGGTTCTTCCTGACACCAGACCCATTTTCTCGCGTTGGGGTAGTGGGAGGCGATCTCGGCGATCTTCTCTTCGTGGAAGGGGTAGATCTGTTCCAGACGGATGATGGCCGCGTTTTTGATTTCGTGTTCGCGGCGGAAGGCGAGGAGATCGTAGTAGACTTTGCCCGAGCAGAAGATGAGACGGCTGATCCGGTCGTCGGGGCCGCGGTCTTCGGTGGTGTCGTCGAGAATTTCTTGGAAGTGGGTGCCCTCGCCGAAGTCCTCGATGCGGGAGACGCAGGCGGGATGGGTGAGGAGACTCTTCGGAGTCATGATCACCAGCGGCTTGCGGAAAGGGCGGTGCATCTGACGACGGAGGAGGTGATAGTACTGGGCCGGCGTGGTGACGTTACAGACCTGCATGTTGCATCCGGCACAGAGCTGGAGAAATCGTTCCAGCCGTGCGCTGCTGTGCTCCGGCCCCTGGCCTTCGTAGCCGTGCGGGAGGAGCATGACGAGGTGGCTGGCC
>CAYLJC010000119.1:0-7729 GCA_964383345.1 uncultured Akkermansia sp.
CCACGCCGCCGCGATCGAAGAGATCAAGGAGCGCTACGAGGAGAAAAAGCGCGACACCCATTCGCTCGATTTCGACGACCTGCTCGAAAAACCCCTGCGTCTCCTGCAGGAGCACGAGGAAATCCGCGAGAAATACCAGCGACAGTTCGAATGGGTCCTCGTCGACGAATACCAGGACACCAATCATCTCCAGGTCGAATTCATCGAGCTGCTCGCGGCCCCACAGAACAATCTCATGGTCGTCGGGGATGACGCCCAGTCGATCTACTCCTGGCGCGGCGCCGACTTTCGCAACATTCTCGATTTTCCCGACAAATATCCCGGAGCGGTGAAATACGTCATCGAAACCAACTACCGCTCCGTCCCCGAAATTCTCAGCCTCGCCAACGCCGCGATCGCCCCGAACACCAAACAGTTCCGCAAAAATCTCGCCCCGGCCCGGCCCGATCGCGAGGTTCTCCCCGCCTTCGCTCCCTTGCAGGACACCAAGACCCAGGCCGCGTTCGTTGTCCAGCGCATCCTCGAACTGCGGGAGGAAGGTGTCGAATACAACGAGATCGCGGTGCTCTACCGCGCTCATTTCCACGCCATGGAGGTCCAGCTCGAGCTGACCCAACGCGGCATTCCCTTTGTCATCACTAGCGGACTCCGTTTTTTCGAGCAGGCCCACGTCAAGGACGCCGCCGCCTTCATGAAATTCGCCTGCAACCGGCGCGACGAAGTGGCCTTCAAACGCCTCGTCACGATGCTGCCCGGGATCGGCGAAAAAGGAGCGGAAACTCTCTGGCGTCAGTGGATCCGCTGCGAAGGTTCCGCTCCCCGCTCGGTCGATCTTTTTTCAAAACACCTCCTCGGCTTCAAAGTTTCGGCCAAGGCCAAACCCGGCTGGGAGCAGCTCGCCTACACCCTCGACGAACTCCTCGACGCCGAAGGCAACCCCAAGCCGCCCGCCCCGATGATGCCCTCCATCCTCGGAGGAGTCTACGAGGAATACATGCGGAGCAAATTCAACAATTTCGACAGCCGCAAGCAGGACCTCCTCCAGTTGGAGAAATACGCCGAGACCTTCGGCGACCTGCAGGAATTTCTCAGCCAGCTCAGTCTCCTCGCCGGGCAGGACGCCGTCGCCGCCACCGCGGCCGAAACCGGCGAAGCCGTCTGTCTCAGCTCCGTCCACCAGGCCAAAGGTCTCGAGTGGAAGGTCGTCTTCTGCATTTGGCTCGCCGACGGCATGTTCCCCAACAAGCGCGTTCTCGAGGAAGACGACACCGACGAGAGTGGTCTCGAGGAGGAAAGACGTCTTTTTTACGTCGCCGTTACCCGCGCCAAGGACGAGCTCTACCTGACCTATCCCCAGCTCTGGTACGGCTCCTTCAGCGGCGAGACCCTGCAATATCCCTCCCGTTTCCTCGACGATATCCCACCCGATCTGATCGAGGAATGGAACGTGGGTTCGGCGTGGTGAAAAAAAAGGAAGCCATCCAGCGCTGGCTCGCTCGCCGCGAGTTGCTGGAGGTCGTCGGCAAACGCCTCGACCACTTCGACGATTTCAACAACGAGTCCCTCCTCGAACAGAGTTTGAATTTTAGTAGCATCAGCCACTAATTAAGAAAATGGCAAAAACTTTAATTAAAGGCTTGCCTTATTTCATTTTTCGGCCCTATCTTTAATCAGCATGAACTCCTATAGATCAGGGACTTGGATCAAGCGCGAGGGCTACCGCAGCTTCGAACCGTCCTTGATCAACCGCCCTTGGTGCATCGACGAGCCCCTTGTGCTGGAAGCCTTGAGCAAAGCGGACCGTCAGCTTGGCCGCCTCGATATGTTTTCCGAGTATGTGCCGAATCTCGATCTGTTCGTGCAGATGCACGTCACCAAGGAGGCCACCCAGTCGAGCAAGATCGAGGACACCCACACCGAAATCGAGGAAGCCATCCTGCCCGAAGAGGAGATCGCGGTGGACCGCCGGGACGATTGGCGGGAGGTGAACAACTACATCCGCGCCATGAAGCAAGCAGTGACGGAGCTTGGCTCCCTGCCATTCTCCAACCGCCTCATGAGTAACGCCCATGCGATCCTCATGGAGGGTGTCCGGGGTGATCGCAAGACCCCGGGCGAATTCCGTCGCAGCCAGAACTGGATCGGCGGGTCCAATCCGGGCAATGCACGCTTCGTCCCGCCCAGCCACGAAAACGTGCCTGATCTCATGGGCGACCTCGAACTCTTCGCCCACAACGACGAATTGCACCTGCCGCCGCTCCTCAAGGTGGCCATCATGCACTACCAGTTCGAGACCATCCACCCCTACCTTGATGGCAACGGTCGCATCGGTCGTCTCATGATTCCGCTTTTTCTGCTCTCGCAAGGAATCCTCAAACAGCCCGTGCTCTACCTCTCCGATTACCTCGAGCGCCATCGCGAGGAATACTACGAGCGCCTCAGCCGCACCCGCAGCGGAAATGACATCTCCGGCTGGCTTCACTTCTTTCTCGATGGTATCACGGAGACTGCCAAACACGGCGTCGAGACATTCGATCGCATTCTCAAGTTCCAGGACCACTGGGAAAAGAAAATCCATGCATGGAAGCCCCATGCTACCGTCGGCCTTGCCCTCTTCCGCTATCTCTTCACCCACCCCTGGGTCAATGCCCAACAGGTCGCCGAGGCGGCTTCCGTCTCGCTCCCCACCGCCTATAAGCTCATCGAACGCTTCCTCGACCAGCAGCTCCTCCGCGAAATCACCGGTGCCAAACGCGACCGTATCTTCCTCTTCCAGCCCTACCTCCAACTCTTCCGCTGAGCCCATGACCGGATTTCCGGAATAGGACCGCTACATGGATTCCGGGGTCGAAGGGCGGATCTTTGTATACCAATCCTCGAATCGACCCATACGCCCGAACTCGCCACGATACCACCAACTCCAGATCGTTCGCGATCTCCCCGTCGATGTCCGTGAATGGGGTGTCAGGTACCCGCTCCCCTGACCGCGCCTTTCTGCGGGCTTGTCAGCGAACCGCCCTTTTGTGTAATTTGGCGGCTCCATGACATCCCGCCGCCACTTTCTCCGCCTCGCCTCTCTTCTCGCCGGAGGCACCCTCACCGGTTCTTCCGATCTCCTCGCCCAGCTCAAACGGGCCGACGTCGATCCTGACTTTGTCGTAAAAAACGGACGCATCCGCCAATCCATCATGGGCTGGTGCTTCAAAGACCACTTCGATGCAGTCGAACTGGCCCATCACTGCAAGGCCATCGGACTGGTCGCCATGGAAGGCATTCCCGTGGAAGCCTACCCCGATGTCCGCAAGCTCGGACTGGAGATTTCCCTGGTCGGTTCCCACGGGTTCGCCAAGGGTCCCTGCGACCCGCGATACCGCGACGAATCGGTCGCCATTTTGAAAAAGAGCATCGCCACCGCCGCCGAATTCGGGTGCAAGAACGTCATCACCTTCACCGGGATGCGCTTCGACGGAATGGATGACGAGAAGGCGGCGGGGGATTGTGTGGCAGCCTGGAAATCCGTCCTCCCCGAGGCGGAAAAAGCGGGCATCACCCTCGTGCTCGAACACCTCAACTCCCGTGACGACACCCATCCGATGAAGGGCCATCCGGGGTACTTCGGGGACGATGTCGATTTCTGCGCCGATCTCATCCGGCAGGTCGGCTCTCCGAATTTCAAACTGCTCTTCGACATCTACCACGTCTCGGTGATGAACGGCGACATCATCCGCCGCATCCGCCAATACAAAGACATCATCGGGCACTACCACACCGCCGGCAATCCCGGCCGCGCCGAGCTCGATAATACGCAGGAGATCAATTACCCGCCCATCCTCGAAGCCATCCTCGAGACCGGCTACAGCGGCTTCGTCGCCCAGGAATTCATCCCGACCTGGGACGACCCCGTCCTCGCCCTGCGCCAGGCCGCGCAGCTCTGCGACATCTGATTTCCTTCCTCCATTCCGTTCGACCATACAACCCTCTTTGGTTCTCCATCCCACCCTGTCACCGCATGAACACAACTCCCTCGACCTCCCGCCGCCGCTTCCTCGGCCAAACCGCCGCCGCCCTCGCCGCCCCGACCATCCTGCCCTCGTCCGTTTTCGGAGAGAACGCGCCGAGTAAACGCATCGCCATGGGATTCATCGGGATGGGCAATCGCGGCATCGGAGTGATGGAAGCCCTTCTCAACCATCCCGAGGTTCAGGGCGTGGCCGTCTGCGACGTCGATGATTTTCATTTCCGTTACCACAAGGAAAAGCGCACCCGCGACTATGGGCGCACCCCCGGCAAGGCCGCCCTGGAAAAAGCCCACGCGAAACGGACCGACTCGGGCTCGTGGAAAGGCGGTGACGCCTACGAGGATTTCCGCGAATTGCTCGCCCGCGACGACATCGACGCAGTCATGGTCGCGACTCCCGATCATTGGCACGGGGTCATCACCATGGCCGCGCTCCGGGCAGGCAAGGACGTCTATTGTGAGAAACCAGTGACCCACAAATACGCCGAGGGGCACGCGATTCACCGCGAGGTCGCAAAACGGAAGGCGGTGTTTCAGGTCGGTTCGCAGCAGCGCTCGGACCCGAATTTCCAGAAAGCGGTCGAACTCGTCCGCAACGGACTTCTCGGCAAAATCACCCGGGTGGAGGTCGGACTCCCCACCGGACACGATCAACCCGAAGGCGACGCCAGCGTGAAAACGCCGCCATCAGATCTCAACTACGATCTTTGGTGCGGTCCTGCGGAAAAGCTCCCCTACTGCGAGGCCTGCCATCACTGGTCGTGGCGCTGGACAAAAACCTACGGCGGAGGCCAGTTGATGGACTGGATCGGTCACCACAACGACATCGCCCACTGGGGGCTCGGCATGGACAAAAGCGGCCCCGTTTCGGTGGAGGCCAAAAACTGGGTCTATCCGACGACAAAACTCTACGACGCTCCGATGAGCTACGACGTGATCTCGAAATACGAGGGCGATATCGAGGTCGTGATGTCCTCCCGCCTCACCATGGGCACAAAATGGATCGGCGAAGACGGTTGGGTCTACGTCAATCGCGGCAAAATCGACGCCTCCCATCCCGCCTGGCTGGCTCCCGACTTCGTGGCGGGCGAGTGAAAGGCGTATCAAACCCCGGGACACCAGCGCAATTTCATCGATTGCGTCCTCTCCCGCGAGGACACCATCGCCAACGCCGAGGCCGGGCATCGCTCCATCACCCCGGGACACCTCGCCTATCTCTCCCACGCCATCGGCGGACCGGTGCGATGGGATCCCGCAGCGGAACAAGTCGTCGGCAATGAAGAAGCCCAAAAGCAACTCATGGCCCTCCCCTATCGCGGCGATTGGAAGCTGGGAGGCTGAGGGAGCGACACTTGATTCCGCCCATTGTCCCGCTTGAACATCCCCTTACCCGAGTGCGCTTCTCAAGCCTGACGAGGGCAGTGTCATCGTTTGGTGATCGTAGCTTTGTATTGCCCTCCTCCATCCGAATAGGAAATCTCAGCATTGTCGAGGGAAGAATCGACAGCAATTGACAGGGACAGCAATTGACAGGGACAATTGACAGGGACAGGCTAATTATTCCCACGGTATTCCCACGGTATTCCCACGGTATTCCCACGGGGACAGGCTAATTATTCCCACGACAGAAAGAGGTGAGATTGCGTCGGAGGATTCCGGGGTTCGAATGCACTTGGGTTAGCGACCCGTCGGAATGCGATCCATTTCCTGCTGGTGATGGCGTGCCTCGAGAATGGACCGCCGTGTGAGCAGGCCGATCAATCTGGGGCTGGATGATCGATCCACTACCGGCAGTCGACCGATGCTGTGGAGAATCATTTGGTCGATCGCCTCGGAAAGAGCGGAATCGGCATAAACGGTCACGGGGTCAAGCACCCCGACGTCGAGAACGCTTGCCTCCGGAGCGACCTCCAGAGCGGCGAAGAGGTCGGCGCGGGAAATGATGCCGAGCAACTCCCTGTCGGAGCCGACGATGGGGATGAGCCGAACATCGTGCCACGGCGAGGTCGCATCACCCAACTGCGAAGCGAGATCGGCGACGAGGACATCCGGAGCGGCAATGAGCGGATCTTTTTCCATCATTTTCCCGACCTTCACGCTGTGAAGAAAGTCCGGTTCGTAGTCGCTGGGAATCCGCAGGCCGCGGCGCGCCAGTTTCTCGGTCATGATGGTTTCGCTCATGAACCAGCGCGAGACGAGTACGGCGGCTCCACATCCAAGCAGCAGCGGCCCAAAGGAATGAATGGCGTGGGTGGCCTCGAAAGCGAAAACGACCGAGGCGAGGAAGGCCCGGGAGGCTCCGGCGAAGGTCGCCGCCATGCCGATGAGAACCCCCAACCCGATCGGAAAACCGTCCAATCCGGGAAGAACTCGGGCGGCGTGGGCGCAAAGCCCGCCGACGGCACCGCCCACGGTCATGAGCGGGGCGAGGGTGCCCCCGGATGTCCCGCTCCCCAGCGCGACCCACCAGGAAATGAATTTCAGCAATGCGAGCAGCGCGATCGCTTTGACGCCGAGATTGCCATCGAGGAGATCGCGGATATTGCCGTAGCCGACACCGAGAGTCCTGGGCTCCACCCAACCCACCAAACCGACCACCACGGCCCCGATGGCCGGCCACCACATCCAGTGAATGGGCAGTTTTTCAAAAACGTCCTCCAGCGCGTAGACCGCCTTGGTGATAATGACCGCGAGCACACCACAGACCGTTCCGATCGCGAAGGATGCGCTGGAAATGGGGAGATCCGGCACCTCGTTGAAGACCAGCGGGAACATCGGAAGCGGCTCGTGGAAAATGGATCGCAAGGCCATGGCCACACCGGCGGCGAGTGCCACCGGCAGGAAACTGCGGCTGCGGAACTCGAAGAGGAGCAATTCCACCGCAAGCAACACCGCGGACAGCGGCGTCCCGAAAATCGCCGTCATACCGGCGGCGGCTCCCGCCGAAAGGAGGATCTTCCGCTGCACCGGACTGCTCGGCAGCCACTGGCCAGCCAGCGACCCCATCGCGCCGCCGGTGGCGATGATCGGCCCCTCGGCACCGAAAGGCCCCCCGGTTCCAATTGAGATCGCGGCCGAGAGTGGTTTGAGAATGGCGACGCGCGCGGGGATACGGCTTTCCGAGATGCCGATGGCCTGCATCGCCTCGGGGATGCCATGGCCCCGGATCGCGGGGCTGCCCCAGCGGGCCATCACACCGATGATGAGTCCGCCGACAACGGGCACGAGAATTCCCCAACCCCCCCAGGTCTCGAAGCCGGGCACGGCATCTTTTGTCGATATCCGACCGTGAAAGGCGATGTTGGTGCAAAGGTGGATCAATTCGATCAAGCCCACCGCGACCAGGGTGACGCCGCAGGCAAGAATCACCGAGAGCAAGGGAATGCGCGCTCGCTGCCAGGTGGAAGGGGAAGTCGGATGAATCATAAAGACAGGACAACGGACAGGGACAGGCTAACTACGAACAGGGACAGGCTAACTATTCTCAAGACCAGCAATCAACAAGAGATAAATCTTCCTTTTCCGCCCGCATCCGCCGTACTTGCCGCCGCACCACGGCTCAAACGCCTCCTCGACTCGCATGGAGGTGCCCGAAATTCTCGCTCGGCGGAAAAATCACCCCATTTTCCGCCACGAAGACAACAAAACCTCACGCGTCTCCGGAAACCCACGCGTCTCTTCGTCCAGCCCCGACATCGGGCCGCTCCGGCT
>CAYLJC010000120.1:0-7700 GCA_964383345.1 uncultured Akkermansia sp.
GCGGACGAAGCCTACGTGGATCGCGTCGGCGGCGGACACGTCATCCCCGGTGCGGGCCGCTCGGTCATGTTCACCGTGTCGGGCAAATTCTAACCCCCGGCTTCCCGTCCTCGCCCCTTCTCCGTCCCGCTGGGCGCGGAGGAGGGCAAGGCGAAGGACAATCAACCTCATCCCGAAGATCCTCCCGCCACTATAAAATCGGCGGGAGGTTCCTTCGGGCATCAGGTTTCCCCGTCTCCTGTTCCTTGTTCCTCGGCCATCCGAAGAAGAAGGAAGCCCCTTGCTTTATTATCATAATTATGGTATTTATTAATTATGATGATTTTACGCGTTTGGAGACAGCCGAATCCGCTGCCTTTCCTCCTCGTCGGCGCGATGCTTTTTCCCGGCACGGCGGATGCCGGATGGTTTCAGAAAAAGCACCACGCGCCCCGGCCGACCCCTCTGCCGATCGCACAGCCGCTGCTCCTACCCCCTCCGGTGTCCCTGGCGTCGGTGTCGGTCCCGGTTCGGCAGGTGGAAAGTCTTCCCGAGACGCTCGTCCACCAGGCACCGGTCTATCGTCCGCCTTCCTATGCCCTGCCCTACGAAGGCTATCGCTACCACCGCACCAAAAGTCGGAAGCGATTTTTCTTCGGCACGCCGGAACCCTCGCCGGAAATGCTGCAACTCCTCTCGGTGATCCGCGCCCGCGCCGAGCACATTTCCAAATTCGGTCTCCCCTATGTCTTCGGCGGCGAGCATCCCAACGAAGGAGGCATGGATTGTTCGGGTTCGATGCAGTTCCTCCTCGCTGATATCGGATTCCAGGACATGCCCCGGACCAGCTACGACCAATACGCCTGGCTGCGAAAGCACCGGACGATACATCATGCAAAGTCCATTCCCCACCACATGGGAGGACGCAAGGGCATCAAGCCGGGCGACCTCATCTTCTGGGGCGGCACCTACCGTTCCGGCCACAAAGTGTCCCACGTCATGATTTATCTCGGCCAGGGCGGAGACGGCACCCATTACATGTTTGGTGCCCGCGGCAAAAACAAACGGGGGCTCAACGGCAGCGGAGTGGACATCTTCCGTCTGGAGTCCGGCTACCAGAAGGGACTTGTCGGCTTCGGGACCTTGCCCGGCGTCTCGTGAAGATCCTCAGGTGTTGGCGAGCACTCCCCGCAGTGCTTCCTGCGCCGCCCAGTAGCCGCACATTCCGTGGACTCCTCCTCCCGGCGGCGTCGATGCGGAGCAGAGAAAAATCGCCGGATCCGGCGTGCGGTGGGGGTGCGCACCGATGACCGGACGAGCGAGGAGTTGACGCCAGTCCGAGGCACCGCCGACGATGTCCCCCCCGATGAAATTCGGATTGTAACGCTCGTAGTCGACACAATTCATCGTGTGCCGCGCGAGAATCCGATCCCGGAACCCCGGGGCGAAACGCTCGATCTGGCTCTCGATCGCGAGACTCATGTCCACGGTCGAACCGAAGGGGACGTGACAATAGGCCCAGAAAGTATGTTTTCCCGCCGGAGCGCGGCTTTCGTCACAGACACTCTGCTGGGCGGCGAGGACAAAGGGACGCTCCGAATGAATCCCGCGATGGACGTCGCGTTCGGAAATGATGATCTCGTCGAGGCTTCCTCCGAGATGGACCGTGCCGGCACCCTGGCATGCCTCCGCCGTCCAGGGAACCGGGCCGTCGAGGGCGTAGTCGATTTTAAAAATGCCGGGGGCACGACGAAACGCGAGCAGGCGCCGCCGGTAGGAGGCGGGCAATCTCTCCCCGGCGATCCCGGCGAGGGCGGAGGGCGAGGTGTCGAACAAATAGGCTTTGGCGCGGGGCAGATCCTCCATCCTTGCGATGCGTCGCCCGGTCTCGATCGAGCCGCCGAGGGATTCGAGGTAGGCCGCGAGCGCCCCGCTGACGCATCCCGAGCCACCTTTGGCTACCGGCCATCCGCAGGCGTGTCCGGCGAGCATCAGCATCAATCCGATCGCATTGGTCGCGAGGGGGCGGTCGAGCGGTACGAGGGAGTGGGCCGCGTTCCCGGCGAGGAGCGCCCTCGCCTTTTCATCGCGGAACCAGGCGCGGGCCGCCGCCAGGGTCGAGGGGAGGGCGCGCAGGCCGAAGCTCATCACGGCGAGAGGATCCCGCGGCACCCGGAGCGGCGGAGCGAGAAGATCGGCCAGGGTCTCCTCGAATTTCCCCAGCAGCGGAGCGAACAATCGTCGGTACATTTTCGCCGACGACGCGTCGAAAGCGGCTGCCGTCTCGTCGAGGGAACGATGCAGGACCACCGCACCGCCGCCGTCGAGAGGATGCGCCAGGGGGATCTCGGGATGAATCCACTCCAGCCCGAACTCCTCCAGGGGCAGGGTTTTCAGGAAGGGGGAAGCCACCCCCATGGGATGGATCGCGGAGCAGACATCGTGGAAAAAACCGGGAAGAGTCAGCTCGTCCGTGCGGGTTCCTCCGCCGATCCGTGCGCGCCCCTCGATCACATGGACCGACCGCCCCATCCTCGCGAGATGGACCGCCGCCGACAGTCCGTTGGGACCCGAACCGATGACAACCGCATCGTAGGCTTCACTCATGGGAGAAGGATGCACCGGGGACGGCTTCCGCCCAAGAAAAAGTCGCCTCCGGAAAAAGGAATTTTCCCGGAGACGACGAAAGGTTTTCGGGGATCGGAGCGATCAGAGCTGGCCGCAATCCTCGATGAGAATCGTTTTGGCGGTCTTGCCGCTGCGGGAGCCGAAGCCCTCGATGGTTTTCACGACATCCATGCCCTCGACGACCTTGCCGAACACGACGTGGGCGTTGTCGAGCCACTCCGTCACCACCGTGGTGATGAAGAACTGCGAGCCGTTGGTGCCCGGCCCCGCGTTGGCCATGCTGAGGATGCCGGGCTCGGTGTGCTTGAGCTGGAAATTCTCGTCTTCAAAGCGACGTCCGTAGATGGACTGACCGCCGGTGCCGTCGCCACGGGTGATGTCACCGCCCTGACACATGAAATCGGGGATGACCCGATGGAAGGGACTCCCCTTGTAGCTGATTCCCTTTTCCCCGGTGCAGAGCGCCCGGAAATTCTCCGCCGTCTTCGGCACCACGTCGGAACGTAGCTCGATGACAATGCGGCCCAGTTTTTCTCCGCCCGCCGTCATGTCGAAAAAGACACGGGGAAGGGCTTCTTTGTTTTCACTCATAAAATGTAAAATTCTGTCACCAGAGACTATTCCGAAACGACTTTGGCGGATTCAATAACGACGTTTTCCACCGGGACATTCTCGCTCATGGACTCTCTCGTGGTGTCGCCCGAGCGCGCCTTGAGTTTCCGGCTGGTGGTTTCCACCGCCGCGATCTTGTCGACGACCTCAAGGCCATCGACAACTTTTCCGAAGACCGCGTAGCCCCAGCCGTCGAAAGAGGGATGGTCGAGGCTGCCGTTGTCCTTGTGATTGATGAAAAACTGGGCCGTGGCGCTGTGGGGCTCCCGGGTGCGCGCCATCGCGATGGTTCCCCGGAGATTCCTGAGGCCGTTTTTGGCTTCGTTGGGGATGGGATCCTTGGTGGGCTTTTGTTCTATGGTGCCGTCCTCTTTCAGCTCGAACCCTCCTCCCTGGATCATGAAACCCTCCATGACGCGATGGAAAACCGTGTTGTTGTAAAAACCCTCCTCCACATACGCGAGGAAATTTTCGGCCGATTCGGGCGCTTTCTCCGCATCCAATTCGACCGTGATGTCGCCCTGGCTCGTTTTCAGGAGAACCTTGGGTCCGGCCACCGCCAGAGCGGAAGCGCCAAAAAGCAACGTGAGAGAAAGGGCGAGGGATTTCAACAACATGGGAGGAGCGAGTATGGGTTGGGTGATGCGATGGCGGAGCGGAATCCCGCCACACGCAGCAGGACGTTCCGCGATGAGAGAAATGAAGTCAACTTTTCCCGTTCTCCCGACGGGTTTTCCGGTTTCGGGTTTCGGCTCACGCCCGCGGCACCAGCGGAGGGAGTTGACCGTCCTCATCGAGTTCGATGCCCATGCGCCGCGCCCGCTCTTTCCAGAGATTCCGGGCATGGAGCTGCATATCGACGACCTTGTCTTTTTCGTCGACAATCTCAAATCCAAAAATCGTCTCGATGATGTCCTCGAAGGAGACCAGTCCCACGGTGGAGCCGAACTCATCGATGATCAGCATGATCTGATGCCGCTCTGAAATGAAGCGCCGGAAGAGGGCGTCAACCGCCGTATGGTCCGCCGCCACCGCGATGGGACGGGTCATTTCGGCGAGAGTCATCTGGCCCGAGGCATCCTTGAGATGCGCGATGAGGACCTCGTCGCGCATCACGAACCCGGTGATCTCGTCGCGGTTGGTCTTGTAGACCAGGATGCGGCTGAAGGGCTTGTCCTCGACCGCTTTCACGAAGTCGGTCAGGGGCATGGATTCCGGCAGGGCGAAGATCACCGGGCGGGGGGTCATGATATCCCAGGTTTTCATCGCGTGCAGTTGGATGAGATTTTGCACAAACCGGCTTTCCTGGTCGTCGATCTGACCCGACTCCGCACCGAGACGGGTCATCGCCAGCAATTCCTCCCGATGCATCTCGGAGCCGACATGGCCTTTCGGAGTGAGGAGACGTGTGATCTGGCGCGAGAGCCAGACGAGCGGAGCGAGGCCCGTGATCATGAGCGGCAGGATCGTGGCGGCGAATCCCGCCAGCGGCACGGCGAGCCGGGAACCGAGGGTTTTGGGAATGATCTCGGTGAAAACGAGGATCGCGAGAGTGAGCAATCCCGCGAAAACCGCCTCGCCGGTGTCTCCGAAGATACGGGCGTATTGAGCCCCCGCTCCCGCCGCCCCCATGGTGTGGGCCACGGTGTTCAGGGTGAGGATGGCGGAGAGCGGACGGTCGATGTCCGCCTTGAAGCTCTTCATCCGGTCGGCCCAGCGGGCCCCACGTTGCTCCGCGCTGTTGATGGCCGAGGGAGTGATCGTGAGGAGGCAGGCTTCGAGCAGCGAACAAAGGAACGAAACAAGGAGAGCTACGAGAACGTAAATGACCAGAAGTGCCATGGAGGGGCGGAGAGAGCCTTTCTTCAGATCGCGACGGGGCGGCCGGTCGCGGCGGATTCGTAGACGGCATCAATGATTTGCATGAGCTGCAATCCCTGCTCGGCGTTGTTGAGGGCGAGGGCCCGCCCTTCGATCGCTTCGACGAAGTTCGCGGCGGAGTCGATCCGGCCCATGTCGGGGCATTCTTCGACCTCGATGACGGTGTCGACTCGTTCGCCGGACTCCTGGGTGTACAACTCGCAAGTGTCGATGGCGGTCTCGTCGAGTCCGTCGCTGCCGAAGAGACGCTCGATCTTGCCTCCGGCTTTGACGCCCTGGAAGACGACGGAGACTTCCTCCCTCTTGACCATTTCGGCCCAGGACATTTGGAAGGAGAGCACCTGACCGGTGCGGAATGTGACGAAGCCATGCGCGGCGGACTCCACGTCGGTGGTGCCCCCTTCGCGATCCGGGATGCCCCAGGGGCCTTTGAAATCCTTGTTGCCGATGTGGTCGTCGAAGGTCTGGCCGATGACGTGGGCGGGCTCGGGGTTCCCCATGAAGTAGAGCGCGAGATCGAGCATGTGGAGCAGGTCGATGACCGGCCCTCCTCCGGAGAGCGCCTTGGTCGTGAACCATCCGCCGAAACCGGGAATGCCGGTGCGCCGGATCCATTTGGCCTGGGCGGAGTTGATGTGTCCGATCGTTCCGTTCTCGATCCGCTTTTTCATCTCGCGCGACTCGGGACGGGCGCGGTTGTTGAAATTGAACATGAGTTCTTTGCCAGACCGGTCGCGGGCGGCGATCATCTCGCGGACCTCGGCGGCGTTGAGAGCCGGAGGTTTTTCACAAAAAACGTGTTTCCCCGCCTCCAGCGCCTGAATCGCGAGAGGGCCGTGGAATTTGTTCGGCACGATGATGGAGACCGCATCGAGATCACTCGCGAGAAGCTCCGCAACATCGCCGAAGACATGCTCGATCCGGTTCGCCTTGGCCGAGATCGTGGCGGCCTCGGCGCTGATGTCGGCCATGGCCACCACCTCGGCACCGGCCTTCCGGAATCCGTCGATGTGATAGCGGGCCATCCCGCCCGCTCCGATGATACCAATTTTCGTTGCCATAATTCAGTGGAAGCGGTCGGGGGAAGCCGGGGGCTGTCCGGGAAAACCGGACGCAGGGGGAGTGCCGGAACCCGCAGGACCGGATCCTTCACGCGGGTCCGTCTGTTTCTTCCCACTCACTCTTTGGCCTTGCCTTTCTCCTTGGCCTCGCTCTTGCCCTTGGAAGCGTCGGTGGCGTTGCCGTTGGAGGGGGTGGCGGGAGCGGGCACCGGAGCGGTTTCGGCGGCGGGCTGGACCTGCATCCCCGCCTCCAGGGCGAGTTTGATCGTCGCCTGGGTGATATCGACGCCGGTGGCGTACGCGAACACCGGAGGAGTGACTTTCATCAGCACGACCTCGAGTCCCACCGCCTCGGCGGCCTGGAGGGCGATGGGTTCGAGACGGGAGCGGAAGTCATTGATCATGCGGATGCGCTCCTGGGCGAGAGTCTGCTGGGCCTGCCCCTTGATCCGGTTGAATTCTTCGTTGAGCTGCTGGTTGGTCGCGAAGATCTGCTTTTTCTGCTCTTCGGTGGGATTCTCCCCGGCCGTTTTCTCGACGCGGGTCATTTGATCCTGCATCGTCGTCTGGGTGCGCTGGAGGTCGGCGTTGAGGCTGTTCTGCATGTTGAGCAGATCCACGCGGACTTTTTCCTCGACCCCGAGCTGGCGGGCGACTTCATCGATGTCGAGGATGGCGACGCCGCCCTTTTGGGCCAGGGCCGGAAGAGTGAATGCGGCAAACGAAAGAGCGGTAAGGAGGAGTGTTTTCATGATTACAAAGATTCCCAGCGGGGCTTCCCCGCAAGGGACGCAGAGCCTAGAACAAGGAAGGGCGGAAAGTCCAGAATTTTTCCTCATTTTGAAGAGGTATTTCAGGGTTTTCGAAACACGATAAAATGCTGGATGGGGAGGAAATCGCGCAGTTCGACGAATTCCAGTCCGACGACCGCCATCTCGGCGGAGACCTGCTTGACGGTCATCTTGTGGAGCGGCTTGATCGGCACCGTCGGATCCTCGCCCCGGTATTCCACGAAAACGACCCGACCGCCCGGCGCGAGCCCTTTGACGATGGACTCCATCATCTCGCGGGGATGGGAAAATTCGTGGTAGGCATCGACCAGGATGGCCAGATCGACCTCGCCCTCGGGCAGGCGGGTATCCTCGGTCGTGCCGAGGAGAGTCTCGACGTTGGGCGTCGCGCTGAGTTTTTTGCGGCCTTCGACGAAGTCGAGCATCTCCTGCTGGATGTCCTGGGCGATGACGCGGCCTTCGGGAACCAGCGGTGCCAGGAGGAGGGAAAAATAGCCCGAGCCCGCCCCGATGTCGGCGATCACGTCGGTGGGTTTCAGGTCGAGATGTTCGAGAACGAGGGAGGGTTTTTCCTCGCCCTCGCGGTCGCGGCGTTCGAGCCACGAAATCGCGTGGGAACTGACCGTCTGGGAAATCTCACGGCCCATGTAGACTTTCCCGGTTCCGTCGCGGGACGGTTCCTTGGTCGTGTAGTGGTCTTCGTCGGCCCCCGCCGACACCCGGTAGGCGCCCTTGGGCAGGCCCACCG
>CAYLJC010000121.1:0-7663 GCA_964383345.1 uncultured Akkermansia sp.
CCGATTTGACGATCCCCCCCGCCAGGGGGTCTTTCTCAGGCGAAGCGCCCCGGAGGGACAAGCCGGAAATCCAAATACACGCTGAGACAACCAATACGACTATACGTTTCATGTTTTCTATTTTCACCAATTCGGTGCCAAGGGACGGGTGAGGGTATGGCACGATGGTCCGTCTGTCCAAAAAGCGGTCTCGCGTGATCACGTTCACGAACGGATAGCCTTCAAGGCCGGGCGTGTTGTTCCCCGCGCGCTGCGAAGAGCGGGGGCGTCCCTTGTCCCATCGGCGGCGAGTTTTGGGATCCATGCCGCGAGGGATCGGATGGGGACGGCGCAACGCGTCCCGGCGGCGTTCCCCCCGGATTCCCCCCGGGAAAGCGCCCCTCCTTGAGACCAAAACGCCCCTCCTTGAGACCAAAAATCCCAGCCAAGGCATGCCCCGGGGAACGGGGCTTTTTTCCCCGCGGCGGAGCCCGTCAGGAGACGGGACTGGCGTTGGAAGAGGCGGGGGTCAAACCTTGTCCTGGGGGATTTCGCGGCAGTGTTTCAGCACGTAACCTCCGTCGATCGTCAGCATGGTGCCGGTGACATAATCGGCGTCGCCCGAAGCGAGATAAGTCGCCGCTTTGCCGATTTCATCGGCCCGCCCGAGACGGCCCCATGGCAGCTTGCGGCCTTCGGCGGCCATGGTCTCTTCGTCGTAGTGCTGTCGCTCGCCGGGAGTGTCGATCCAGCCGGGTTCGATCGCATTGACATTGATGTGGTGTTCAAAAAGCTCCACCGCCATCGTCTGCGTCATCATGTTGAGGCCGGCCTTCGCCGCACTGTAGGCGACGCAGCGGGCGTTGGGGACGCGGGCGAGCACGCTGGACATGAAAATGATCTTGCCTGGTTTTTTGTGTTCGACAAAATGCCGGGCGGAAAGCTGACCGATGTGGAAGCTCCCCAGCAAGGCCGTCTTGAGGATGGCCTCGAAGTCCTCGGGATCGTAGTCGAGGAAGCTGTTGCGGCGGTTGAAGGCGGGCACGTTCACGACAATGTCGAAGCCACCGAAATGTTCGACAGCGGCGGCAATGGCCTTTTCACAGCCTTCGCGGCTGAACGAGTCCGCCTCCACCGTGACGCAAGGCACCCCGAGGGCACGCACACTTTCCCCGGCCGGCTCCAGATGGCTCCCTCCGGGACGGCTGACGAGCACGATGGAAGCCCCTTCGCGGGCCATTTCGGTGGCACATCCGAATCCGATGCCGCGGGCACCTCCAGTGATAATAGCAACTTTGTCTTTCAATTTCATACCGAAATGGGGCGACGGTAGCGCAAGCCCGCGTCCGGAGCAAGAGCGGAATCCAGGGGTGAAATATGACCGTTCCCTTCTCTTGGCTCCACGATTTCGTCCGGCCTTAGCGCCGACTCGCCTGGTAGACGGCGCGAATCCACGCGCCCCGGGTGGTCCGGCCGTTGGCCGTAGGCAGGCGGTCGGGATCGATCTGGTGCTGCTGCGCCAGTTGCCTCCAGCGGGCGGCCAGGTCGTCTTCCAGCACGCGATCAAGCTCGGCCGCGTGGCCTGGAGCGGCTTCGGCGTGCTGGCCCTCGATCTTCGGACCCCGCTGCCCGGGACGGGCGGGCGGCGGAGCCAGGCCATGCAGTCCGCCGGCGGTTCCCCACCACTGCACTGCGGCGAAGTCGGGATGCCCCGGCAGCACGTCGCTGACGTAGATCGTGGCCAGCCCGTCGGCATGCAGGCGTTGCTGCAAGGCGGGCACGTCCATGGTCCGCACATCGGGGGCACTCTCCGCCTGCAGCGCGAGATGGGCGGCGTGCCCGGCGGCCTGTCCCAGGGAGGTCCAGATCGGCTCCAACCGCAATGCGCAGAATCCCACATGTGAGGCGCTGACCGGCACCGGCACGAGCAGGTTGCGCACGCCGCGGGTGGCGATGGTGCCGTAGGGGATCTGATAGGGCGCCACCCCGCGGGGCGGCGAGTCCGGGCCTTCGAACCATCTTTCCCGGGTGCCGCCGATGCGGGGGCCGATATGACGGGCTCCGTGGCTGCTGTGGCCGTAGTCGCCCATGGCGATGGCATCCGGGTGCAGGATCGCGCGGGCGTCACCGGGAGCGTAGCGGGTATCGTGCTGCGTGTAGATGCGCAGGCCCACGGTCCGGCGGCCCTCCCGCACGTAGATTTGCGGGGGCAGGTGGCCGCTCTCCTCGAATTCGTCGCGGCACAGTCCCCAGGTGCGAGCCTCCTCGCGAATGGCCGCCGGCATGTCCGGATCGTTCTGCATGAAATAGATCAGGCCGATATTCCACAGCACATGCTCGTCGTAAATGCGTCGGCGCACCTCGGCATCCCCTTCCGGCCAGCCGCGTTGCACGCCCGGCATCGAGAGGTAGACCGGCGGAGACCCCGAGGCGTCGTTGATGTCGCGCTTGTTGTTCGGCAGCACCGGAACCTGCGCTTTCAAGACGTTGTCGCGGTCTGTGTAGCTTCCGAAGGCCTGCTTGATCCGGCCGGAGGCCATCAGCGGCAGCAAATCCAGAAAGATCTCGCGACGGTAGCCTGGAGGGGCTTGCACGGTGACGCGGTTGGCGGGATCCTGGGTCATCACCAAGCGGAAATTGTAGCCCTGCAGATGGGTGTCGCCTTCCGGATGAGCACTCCATTCGCCGTATTCCTCCTGGCCCTCGCGGCCGATCCGATAGGGGACCTGGGCGGCGGCCATCAGGTCGCCCTCGTAGGATCCGTCGATGAACACCGCGCCGTCGTAGCGGTGCTCCCGGCCATCGGGATCGATGAAGATGGCGGCTTGGATCCAGCGATCACCCGCCGGCCCGCGGGTTTTGACGTCCTGCAGCACCCAGCTCGTCTTGACGGAGATTTTCGGATGCTCCGCCAGCATCTGCCGAAAGATGAGCAGGTTCACCTTGGGTTCGGCGTGGGTGCCGCGAAAGGAATCCTTCACCTGCGGCGAATCGGGACCGTATTTCTCCGTATAGTAGTCCAGGACCCGGCGGTTGAGTTCCAGGAAGGTGCCGGTGAGAGACTCGAAGCCGCGGAAGTCGGGATGCGACAGGCCGTTGGTGGCCATGCCGCCCAGCCGGATGGAAGGTTCGGCCAGGAGCACCGAATGACCGCTCCGGGCCGCGGCCAGGCTGGCGGCGATGCCGCCCGGGGTGGCGCCGTAGACGATGACGTCGACTTGCGCCGCCTCCTGCTCCTGCGCCGTCGCGAACGGACCGACGGCGAGCAGCAGGGCCAGCAGGGCCAATCGCGCGGGAAGCCGCAGGGGATCGGGTCGAACCATGCGATTCTTCTAGCGCCTGTTTGGCCGGTTGGCAAGCAGTAACGCCCTGTTGAAAAACCCCGCGATGGAAGGAACACGGCGAATCATTTTTCCGATTGGCGAGGCGCGAGGACAATGGAGCGGAGCGGCATAGCCTGCCTGAAAACACCTACGACCGAGGCGGGGTCGCCGGGCTCCGCCGCGAGAGCCATGCGACTGCTCGGCGGCAGCACCCTCGCTTACATGCGCCCCAGGAGCGGCACCATCCTCTACCTGCTGCGCTGCGACTCTGGTTTTTGAATCAAGGCAAAGATTGTCGCTCAGGGATTCTTCGACCAGATACATACGTACCAATAGAACCCACCCAAGAGAAAGCAAAGGAGAGCGGCAAGGCCACGTCCGGCAGATTCGCGGCGCAGGCATCTCAGGGTTCCGCCATCCGTTTCGCCGGGCAAGTCGCGGCGCAATCGATGAACGCGCAGGGCGTGGAAGGCATGCCAGCCTCCGCACAGGCAGTTGCACGCGACCAGCAACCACTCGGCCCAGCCAATCACCAGATCCGCCCAAAGCACCAGAAGAAGAATCGTGATCGATATCCACGAATCGACGCCATCCATCGATCCAACTCGCCAACTTGGGTCTGAGCTTCTCCCGAACCGGCTCGGGAAGGCGGTCAATGGACGCGTCATGCCGCCTCTTGTAGTGAATGCCAAACAGGAGCCAGCCGATCAAGATGGCGGGAACTCCAAGGGCCAGAACGAAGATTTGGGGAAGGCTCATCCGCTTCACTGCCAAGAATATCCTTTTCCAGCCCTAACGCCGCTCGGGGCCACGGGCCGGAGTCGGAGAGGGTTCGGGGGAGGTAGGGACTGGAAAAGGACCGTCGCAGGGGAGAATGGCCCGATCCGCCCCTTCCCGTCAAGGTTTTTCGGCCCGACAACGGCGCGCACCAGGTCAAGGCCATTAAGCTTTCCAACGACAAGCAGACAAGCACTTCGAGGAGAAGCGCAAAGACATCGTCGCCCTGTTTGCCGCGATGAAAACAGCCAATGCCGAGATCATCGGGGAGTGCATGAACTTGATAATATTCGTTCTGAATGACGGACTACACTAGGCGGAAATTCCCATTGCGGAGCTTCGCCGCGACCTTGTAAAGTACGCTCCGACCATGATCTTCCGCCCTCCGCATCCCTGCCTCCTCTTCGCCTTCTGCCTGCTCCTGCCTCCGGCGGCGGATTCTCTCAAAGCCGACGAAGCGGTTCGCACGATCCTGCTCGCGCTGCACGGCCAGTTCGACGCCGACCGTGACGGCACGCTTTCCTCCGAGGAACAGACCCGTGCGGCGGCATCGGTCAAGGAACGCTACGGAGAGGCTTGGGCGCAGCGCGTGGAGCAACTGTTCCGGCGTGCCCAAGGCCCCGACCGGACGATCCCCGCCGAACGCTGGAAACAAGAAGCCGCCGCCTTCGGCAAAGTGGCTCCGCCGGAAACCGCCTTCATCGCCATGAGCGACGGCGTGCGCCTGGCGACCGACGTCTACCTGCCGGCGGGGACGGGGCCATTCCCGACGGTGCTGCTCCGCACCCCCTACGGACGCAGCGCGCGGCAAAGCGCCCATATCGTCGGACTCGGCATCGCGGTCGTGGTCCAAGACATGCGGGGCCGCTTCGATTCCGAAGGCGAAAACCTGCCCTTCCACGGCTGCGGCTGGACAGAGCATCGGGACGGAGCCGACACCGTCGCCTGGATCCGCCAACAGCCGTGGAGCGACGGCCAAGTAGGCAGCGCTGGCGGATCGGCCGGAGGCATCACGCAGAACCTGCTCGCCGCCGCAGCACCCGAGGGTTTGGCCGCGCAATACATCGCCGTCGCCATCGGCAGCCTCTACGAAGCCACCTATATCGGCGGCGCTTTCCGCCAGGCCGACATCGAAAACTGGACCACCGGCAACAAGTTCGACCCGAAAGCCCTCGCCCTGATGCGGGAACACCTCTGCTACGACGACCACTGGCGGCGTTCCGATTCAACGCTCAAGACCGAAGCCAAAAACGTGCCCGCCGTCCATCTCGGCGGCTGGTTCGACATGTTCGCCCAAGGCACTCTCGACGAATTCACCGAACGCCAGCACCGGGGCGGTCCCGAAGCCCAGGGTCGGCAGAAACTCGTCATGGGACCTTGGGCGCACAGCCTGGGCCGGATGCCGGTGGGCGAAATGACTTTCCCCGACAGCGCCATGCCATCGCAGTTCAGTCCCGACCGCTGGTTCGGCCACCACCTGCTCGGCCTCGCCAACGGCGTCGACGAGGAACCCGCCGTCCTCTACTACACGATGGGCGACATCAACGACCCGGACGCGCCGGGCAACGAATGGCGGCAAGCCGACGACTGGCCCGTCCCCGCCGAGGAAACCGCCTTCTACTTCCACCGCAACGGCACGCTCTCGTCCGCCGTGCCCGGAGCCGGCGCGCCGGTCGAATACACCTTCGATCCCGCCGATCCCTGCCCCACCGTCGGCGGGCACAACCTCACCCTTCCCAGCGGTCCCATGGACCAGAGCCCCATCGAGCAGCGCCCCGACGTGGTCAGCTTCACCACCGAAGCCCTCGCCGACCCCTTGGAAGTCACCGGGCGGATCAAGGCGAAAATTTTCCTCTCCTCCTCCGCCCTCGACACCGACCTCTCCGTGCGGCTCTGCGACGTCTATCCCGACGGGAAAAGCTACCTCATCGCCGAAGGCATGCTGCGCCTGCGCCACCGCCGCTCCTTCGAGCAAGCGGAACCTCTCGTCCCCGACCGCGTCGAGGAAGTCGAAGTGGACTGCTGGTCCACCAGCATCGTTTTCAACCGGGGCCACCGCATCCGCGTCAGCGTCACTTCCAGCAACCATCCCCGCTTCGACATCAATCCCGGCACCGGCGAAGCGTGGACCGAGCACGGTGAAAAAATCAAGCAAACCAACCGCATCGCCTGCGACCCCGCCCGCCCCTCGCGCCTCGTGCTGCCGGTGGTGGCCGGACCGTGAGGGACATTCAGCCAGACCGATCCCTCTGTTTCGCACGCTTGGCCTTCGCTGCGGTCCTGCTCTCGCTGCTGCCCGCCGAAGCCCGCAGCGAGGAAGATTTCACCCTCAACTTCCGCTTCCAGACGGAGACCGCCCCGGATTCGGGGTCAAATTTCGGGGTCATTTCGGGGTCATCCCTTCCCCGAGGAGAAAGGGTCGGTTTCCCGAGCGAACTGAGGCAGCCACCGCCCCCCCCATTCCGGGATGGTGTCGCTCGACACTGGCCATGTGGCGGGTGAAGGCGGCGAGGAGGATGCATTGGGGGACATGGAGAGAAGCGGGACCGCTGATTGGCGCTGATCTTTGCTGAGATTTTTTGGGGGATTGAGTGGAAATGCTTCATCAGGGATCTTCCGGGCGCGGGAAAATAGGCGCGGAAAGGAATGATTCGACGGAATCCGCCAGCGTCATGATCAGCGCCGGGCCTTCGGGATAGGCCGTCGTCAGCACTTGATTGGTTTCATGCTCGCCCGGCTTTAGGAAGATCGGAGTTTTATCCTCGATCATGGCGATCGGAACGATGTCGTATGGCAAACCGCTCGCTTCGGAAGGCTCCAGATAATCTCGCTGCAGCGGCTCAAACTCGATCCAATATTTTTCCCCCTTCGTATCCGACAGATCCAGACATGCCAGAACTTTGTCAGGGTCTTCATAGATCCTTTTCAAGGCCTCTGGGATCGGTCGCCGCAGATGCTCCTCGTAGAATGCCCAGTCCGGATGCAGCAGGGCCTCAATGCGGGCCGCCATGGCTTCCTCGATCTCCTTTCGTGTCGGACCTTCTCCCCGCCTCGCATTCCGCAGGGTGAACCAACCAAATGCCATCATGGCGACAAAAACCAGCAGCCCCGGCGCATTTTTGAGCATGTCGAAGTTTCCCTTTGCCAAGGCGGACCATACGGCCAGCACGATCACGGCCAAGCCGCTGGTCAGGAAGACCCTCCGCCGACGGAACCGGTCGGAAACTCCGCCAGGGCCCCGACCCGCTCGACCACGGGCGGGTGGGTGTAGTTGAGAAACACATAAAAGGGATGGGGCGTGAGGTTGCTGAGATTGTCGCGGCTCAGCTTGAGGAGGACGTCGGACATCGCCTGCGGATCGCCGGTGACCTCCGCCGCGTAGGCGTCGGCTTCGAACTCGTGTTTGCGGCTCATCCAGTTGCCCGCGACCGAGAGGATTTCGCTCATCGGCGACATCAGAATCCCGAAGAGGACGAGACTGACATAGACCGAGGTCTCCTTGACCCCGAAGGCGTCAAAGAGCGCGCGGTTGTGCATCATCAGTCCGAGGAGGAAAAACATCACCCCGGTCGTGAGGGTGCCGA
>CAYLJC010000122.1:0-7631 GCA_964383345.1 uncultured Akkermansia sp.
GGGATGCTGTGGGCGAGGTCTGCCCAGGGAAGCTGGTTGGTGAGGGTGTGGGCACCAGTCACTTTGTGCGCCCCGCCCGCGCCGTTGTTGTCCAGCGCGCCTCGATGGGAGAAGCCAAGGGCTTTGGCGTAGGCGTTGGTCTCGGCGGGAAGCTCGGAGGCGCAGAGAGTTTGCTCGCCGATATGGAATCCGCGCCGGGCGGCCTCTTCGAGAAGCAGAGGCATTTCCCGGGTGGAGAGGCCGTCAAGCACGAGCACTGCCTTGCCTCCGAGAGTGTCGTGCCACCAATCGAGAAGCCGCTGGCTGGAACGGGGGACGGCGGTGGTGAAATCCTCCCAGAGCGTCCAAGCGGGACCGCTGAGGAAGAGTTCCAGCGATTCGATGGCTTTTTCACGGCGAACGAGTTCGTCGATGGCCTGGTTCTCCGGGAGCGGAGGGAAGAAGCGGGATTGCAGCTCCTCGCGAACGAGCGTCCACGCCTGGGCGGGCCCTTCGAGGAGGAGGCGATGGGCGAAATCGGGTTCCAGGGACATCACTCGCCGTCCTCCTTTTGTAGTTCGATCACGTATTTGCCGCCAGGCAGCTTCTGGAGCAGAGCCTGCAACTGCGAGCCGGTGATTCCCTCGACGGAGAGGCGCAGGGAGCGCAGCCGGGTCTGGCCGCTGACGCCCCATTGCTCCACCGTGCCGAGCAGGTTCAGGGGGGAGTTGGGCGATGAGGTCAACACCGGCTGAGAGGACGGACCCGATGGTGAAGGCGGCAGAGCGGAACCGCCTCCCGCAGGAGGAAGCGGCGTGCCGCCGCCGAAGAGTCCTCCGGGTGGCGGAGTACCGAAGGGACTGGTGTTGCCGGGTGCGGGCGGGGGAGCGGTGCCGCTTCCCGCTCCGGGGGCCGCGACGACAGGGGCGGAGCCGCCAGCGGTGGGGGCGGCGCTGGGCAGATGCAGGGTGGTCTGGGCCAGATGGGAGCCGGTGACGCTCGCCACTTTTCCCCGGATGCGCGGCAGGGCGGCGTTTTCCGATTCTCCGGCTTGCGCCTGAATCCAAGTGGAGCCGCGCAGGTTGACCGCGATCAGCCCTCGGGAGACGAGGTGTTCGAGGTGCTCTTTGATTTCGCTGTCGCCCAGCCAGGGGATGGAGTGCTTTCCTCCCGAAAGGGGTTCCTGCAATTCCTTGAGCAGGTCGGCGAGGCTGGCGTTGTTTTTGGCCAGCGACAGCACCAGATCCTCGAATTCCTCCGGGATGAAATGGCTTTCCTTGATGACAGAATGGATGCCGGAGGGAATTTGGGCGCCTTGTTTGTTGTGCTTGTCGAAGGCGAACTGGCAATTCGCGGGAGTGGCGAAGTCCCAGAGATCGAGGATGGCAAAGGCGGTGAAACGGCCCTTCAGCTTGGAAGTCAGTTCCCGCTCGAATTTGGTCTGGAGCGGGCCGAACTCCCGGTCGGTGGCTTTCCAATCCATCGCCAGCTTGGCGGCGCGGGCGTCCACGATGATGTCCGGATCCGCGTAGAGGTTGGCCGATCCCTCGGCGGGCATCAGGAAGCGGACGGTGTTGCGCTTCGAGGTGAGATGTTTGGCCAGCCAGCGCCCGAGCGTGGCACTTTTGTTCTCGGGAAACTCGGGCAGAACGATGAGGGGGATGCGGTTGTCCGTCCAGACCGACGGCTGGGATTCCGGGGGGAGCTCCGTCCACGGGTCGTTCTCCCAATGGCGGCGCAGGACAACGACGCGGAAGGGAGAATGGTCGGCTCCGGCAAGAACGCCGTGCAGGAGTTTCGCGAGAAAATCGACATCCTGTCCGTCGGAGAAGAGCTTGCTGTTGCGTGCGCTAGCGAGGAGCTTGGCTTCGTTGTTCTCCTCGTTTTTGAAAACCAGCCGGTCGCCGATTTCATGGAGATTGAAACTGCCCTCGCGAATGCGCGACAGCTCTACGCGGAAAGCGTTCTCGTCGATGGGCTTATTTCGGGTGATGTCGATCTGCAATTCGCCGGGATGTGCGCCGGTGAGGCGGTCCACGGTCAGCGAACGCAGCCACAAGGCGCTGATCACCTCGGCGGCGTGGGGTACTTCCTGCGCGGGGCTGGTGACGGTTTCATTGACGTTCTCCAAATTGCGGAGTGCTTTTTCGCGCAAGTCGCGGTGGATTTGGTTGGCCACGCTGTCGATCAGGGAGCCGACGGCGCTCTTGTCATTGTCGATACGGAAATCGGCGGCAGTCAGAACCGGGCTGGTTTCCCCCGCCACCTTGAAGGTTTCAACCAGCAGCTTGATCAAGTCGCGGGTTTCCTGCGCCTCAGTGGCCATGAGCACCTGGTCATCGAGGATTTGCAGGAGACGCGGAGAGAAGGGCCAGGACTCGACGAAATCGGTGCGCTCCTTGTCCTCCTCCGTCTTGGAAACCTGACGGATACGGCATGACTCCTTGAAATGGGTGTCGAGGCAGGCGACTATGTCGCTTTCCGGGATGGTGAAACGGTTTTCGAAGATGCGGTAGAGCAGCAGGCGGCGGCGGTCGCGTTTCACATGCTTGCCAGTGAAATCGAGAATGACGGGATCGACGCGGTGAATCTGCTGATAGGCATCCGTGTCGCCATCGCGGACGGACAACATCAGGGAAAGCTTGTCCGGGTGGGCATTTGCCACCTCGCTCAAAGTTTGGATGAAATTGAAGGCCCATGGTTTGTGTGGGTATTGTTTGGTATTCGTGAGACCGTCGAACCAAGTCTGGAACTCGTCGAGGATCAGAACCGCAGGCGTGTGGCTGACGAGGGTGAGAATATCCTCATCGCTGGGGACATTAGTGTCGCGCGCCATCCACTGGCCTTTAACGAACTGCCCATGCGGATGCTGGTCCCAAAGCAGATCCCAGAGGTGCTTGTAGCGCTGGTTGTGCATGGCCTCCGCGATGACGTGAAAGCCTTGGCGGAAACTCATTTTGGCGACGGCAGAGTTGTTGATTCGGTCGGCCCAGAAGTCGCGCCATTTCGTAGCGGCGGCGTGGTTTCTCAGGAGATGGTAGGCGGCGGCCATCATGTGGGACTTGCCCTGACCGCGACCGCCTTTCAACACGATGGTCCTCGTCTGCTCGGGTTGCAGGGCCTCGACCATTTTCAGGAGGTCGATGGACGGATAGGTAATGTCCAAGAATTCCTTGGCGGGGCGCTCGATGGCCCCGCGATGCTTCGCATCACGGAGTTCGATGACCGTACCTTGGAGTTTCTTTCCCCGGAATTCGGGGCGGAGAGCGAGGCTTAGCATACGAAAATGGGTGAACGTTCAAGGTTCTCGCATTCGGCGACGAAGAGGCAGGAGCCGATCTGGACGGCTGCCGTGGGAGGGTGAAAAGAAGCGCCGTCGAGATGGCAACGCTTTCCACCCCTCCTTTTCCGGGAGAGCACTAAATCGGCGAATGCGCCTGGGTGGGCACCGCCCCTGTTGCGCCACTCGCGGATATGGCCACCCTCCTTGCAGTGACGAAGGAGGAAGGCGAATGGATGGGAAAAGGCTGATTTTTCATGCGCGCTGCCGCCTACGCTGGTTACCTCCAGTGCGGATGGCAATTGCCACGCACAAGCAGCAACACTAGTCGTCAGAGCCTCGCGCACCTTCCCAGCGAGGCGATTTTGAAGAGAATCCTCGATCTCGCCCGCGCGGGCGTTGAGGATACGGCAGATGCCCAAGGCCGGTTCCGGCCTATCGATCTGAAAAATTTCACGCAGTTTGGCGATCAGCGACGCGTCGGGCTGTCGGGCTGTCGGGCTGTCGGGCTGTCGGGCTGCATAAGCTATATTATAAGTAGCTGACGGTCAATCGGAAAGCAAGTTTATTTCGCGTTAGAAAACCTTGCTTTCGAGCGCAAAGGAGAACGCATTTTACCCGGTGATGTGGGATATTCCACGGTTGCGTCTTGGTTGCTTTTCATCGGCGAAAGTGTCAGGAGGTGACCAGCATCTAACCCGCGAACCCTCTCGCTGTCAATCCCCCGTGCCCGGTCCGTTCCCCCGAATGTCCCTGTTGCCATCTTGCCCCTTCCTGCTCCTACCCGCGGCATGAAACGCCACCCAGAAGGAGGGATCATGAGGGGTTCAGCGGATTTGTTGGTCCAGCCATAAGGGAAACTCCTGCCACGGCAACGCGGTCGGTCCGTGCGGCAGCGGCCGCGCCTGCGGCACGCGGCATACCAGGACAATCATGCAAAGTAATGGTATGGAATCACCCCCCACCCGCAGAAACCGTACGTTTACGGAACGCCACCCTTCGGGTTGCGGTGGCTCAAAACGAAATCCCCCTACACGAGCCGAAAGGACAGGTTGAAAAAGCGGATTTCCGGCGATTAAGTCGGATTTCTCCCCTCGTTTTCTCCGACCGCTTTCTTCCCATGCACTTCTCCCGAACGTCTCTGCTGCCCGCCGTTTGCCTATCCCTCTGCCTCTCCCTGCTCCTGCCCGCGGCGGGCGTTTTCGCCCAGGGCGAGAAGTCGGGCGCGGTGCCGCCCTCGCTGGTGCCGGACGAACTCATCCCCGACGCTCCCGCGCTTTCCGCGGAAGAACAACTCAAAACCTTCCAGGTGGTCCCCGGTTTCCGGGTGGAACTGGTCGCCTCGGAACCGCTCGTGGGCGACCCCATTTTTGCGCAATTCGGTCCGGACGGACGCCTCTGGGTGGTGGAAATGCGCGGCTACATGCCCGACATCGAGGGCAACCACGAGGATGAGCCGGTCGGGCGCATCGTGGTCCTCTCGGACTCCGATGGCGACGGTCGCTTTGACAAAAGCACGGTCTTTCTCGACACCCTCATCATGCCGCGTTACGTCCTCCCGGTCGGCGACGGCGCCCTCGTCGGGGAACCACCGAAGCTCTGGTACTGTCCCGACAAGGACGGCGACGGTCAGGCGGACGAAAAAATCGAAGTCGCGGGCGACGCCGGTGCCCAGACCATCCCGGGCCGCCCCGAACTGGCGAACCCGGAGCACGGGGCCAATTCACCGCTCTGGGCGCTGGACAACTGGATCTATTTCGCCGAATACGCGGCCCGCTTCCGCTGGCGCGGGAACGGCGTTTTCGAGCGCGGCCTCACCTCCACCCGGGGGCAATACGGGCTGAGCCAGGACGATTACGGGCGGCTCCACTACAACTACAATTCGGGCCATCTCATCACGGACATGACTCCGGCGCACTACCGCCTGCGCAATCCCCACTTTCCTAAACCGGGCGGGGTCACGGTGCCGCCGGTGAATCAGGCGGTGTGGCCCATCCGCGTCACTCCGGGCACCAATCGCGCCTACATCCCGGAGAACATGGACGGCTACAAACTGAAAAATTTCACCGCCGCCTGTTCGCCCTGGATCTACCGCGGCGACCTATTCCCCGAGGAATTCCTCGGCAACGCCTTCGCCTGCGAACCGGCCCTGCATCTCATCAAGCGCGACATCCTCGGCATGGAAGAAGGCAAGCTCGTCGCCCGTGAAGCCTACGAGAAAAAAGAATTCCTCGCCTCCACCGACGAGCGGTTCCGGCCCGTCAGCCTCACCACCGGACCCGACGGTGCCCTCTATGTGATCGACTTTTACCGGGGCATCATCCAGCACCGCATCTCGCTGAGTCCCTATTTGGAAAAATACATCGAAGAACAAGACCTGGTGGAGCCGCGCGGTCTCGGACGCATCTGGCGCATCGTTCCCGAAGACGCGACGCTCCGCCCCGCCCCACGGCTCGCGGATCTCCCGCCCGCCGAACTCGTCCCCTTGCTCGCCCACTCCAACTCCTGGCAGCGCGAGACCGCGCAGCGTCTCCTCGTCGAAAAAGGCGGCGACACCGTCGTCCCGGCCCTCGAAACGCTCACCCGCGGCGACTCCGCCCGCGGTCGCCTCCACGCGCTCTGGACCCTCGACGGTCTCGGAAAGACGAGCCGCGCCGTTCTCGAACCCGCCTTCACCGACGACGACGCCCACGTCCGCAACGCCGCGGTGCGCATCGCCGAGACCTTCTTCGCCACGGAGCAACAAGAGGCCGTTTTGGCAAAGCTCATCGCAGTGTCCGCGACCGAGAGCGATCCCCAGGTGCAACTCCAGCTCGCCCTGACCCTGGGCGAAGCCGAAGACCCCGCCGCCGATCTGGCGATGGCCGCGATGGCCGAGCGCCTGCCCCGGCATCGCCATCTCGCCGGAGCGATCTGCAGCGGCCTCCACGGTCGCGAACTGGAACTGCTGCGGCACTGTCTCACCACCCGCACCGGTCGCAGCCTCGTCGCCGGACTCGCCGGCTGTGTCGCCGCCGAGCGGGATCCCGACCGGGTCACCGAGCTGTTCGCCCTGTTCGACGAGACCGATCCCGCCTACCGCAAGACGGGGCTCGCCGGATTCGCCGCCAACGCCGCCGATTTCGTCCGCCGTCCGGTGGAACTCGGGGCGCGGCCCGCCCTGCTCGACGAGACCGGAACGGAAAAAATCGCCGGCATGCTGACCTGGCCCGGCAAACCGCTTCCCCCCGGATACAAACCGCCGCGCCCGCTCACCGCCGACGAACAGGCCCGATTCGACATGGGCAAAATCCTCTACGCCGGAGTGTGCGCCGGTTGCCACCAACCGAACGGAGCCGGGCTCAATGGCATCGCGCCGCCCCTGATCGACTCGGAATGGGTCACCGGCTCGCCGGATCGTCTCTCCCGCATCGTCCTCCACGGAGTGCGCGGCTACATCACCGTAAAGGGCCGGCGCTACCAACTCGACATGCCGCCGCTGGGTGCCCTCGGCGACGAACCCATCGCCGCCGTTCTCACCTATCTCCGCCGCGAATGGGGGCACGGCGCCGATCCCGTCTCCCCGGATTTCGTGAAAGGCGTCCGCGAAAAAGAAGCCGGACGCACCGATTCCTGGACCGAGAAAGAATTGCTCAGGATCAAATAAGGATACGCCTCACCCGGCCTCGGTCGAGCCGCCCGGCTCGGTCGGCTTGGCGGCGTCGTTCCCTTTTGCCTCACTTCCCTCCCCCTCCTCCGGATCGTCGGCCAGCCCGACCGGTTTTTCCTCCAGCGACTCCACCTCCCCGCTGATCGGCCAGAGTTCCGGATCGATCTCAATCCGTTCGGGTGGACTCACGTCGATGGAGGCCCCCTCAGCGAACTCGAACACCCGGCTCACCAGCGGCACCGCGGTGAAGACCATGGTGCTGTCCTCGAGTCGCTCGATGTGCAGTACCGCCGCGCAGGTGGTCGATTCCTCGATCTTCAGCACCTGTCCCGCCTCGAGATCGAACTTCGCCGGGACCGTCGCGGACGGCAGCGCCAGATCCACGATGGCATCGGGAAAACTCGTGGACCGTCCCCGGACGACCAGGCCCGAGGGAAACACCGTCCCCTCCCGGAGCCGCTGCACCGAGAGCACCGTGAAGTCCCCCGCGAGGAAGGTCACGTTGCTCAGTTCGTGATAGTTTTTCAGATAATGTCGTTTCAGGATCCCGTTGTAGGCGCGGAGCTGGGTCGGGCTGAAGGGATAGACCTGGGCGTAGAGATCCTTCGCGGAGAAAAATTTCCCCCGAGGTGCCGTCACCGGAGTGAACCCGTGGATGGGATCGAGCTTTTCCAGCCTGGTGAGGAGCCGGTAGTTCATGGGGTGCTCCGGCTGGCCGAAGAC
>CAYLJC010000123.1:0-7544 GCA_964383345.1 uncultured Akkermansia sp.
AGACGCCTGGACCGCTCCATGGAACGTCGCGCGTTGACCATCGAAGACCATTTTCTCGCGCCAAACAACCATCATGTCGGCAGGCCTGCCCAGTTTCTCTCCGGAGAGGCCGACCGGCACCGGGAAGGTGATGCGTCCGGGACCTTCCACAGTGGCGATATTGCTGCTTCGATCCAGTGTTAACAGTCCACCTTCAATTGTGAACGGGCCAACTTCAACTTTGGCAGGTTGTGTCACATCGCCATTCGCCGCCGTTTGACCAATCAGCACCCTTCCATCTCTGCCCCGCAAAACATCTCATCGAGCTGGAGCGAGGTGGTTTTGAGTAGGGCTGCGGCGGGTCGTCCGCCCCGTCCGCTCCATCCTCCGCCACTTTTTTCGATTGCCGCTTCGCCGCGCTGGCGGCTCCGGCGGGATCGGACTGTCTCTCATGGGCGGCGATGGGCTTGGGGTATTGGCTCGTCCTGCTGACCCTGATCGTGCTCGGTCTGGGAGGGAGCGACAGGGACAGGCAAATTCTGCGCCCGAGGCTCCGCCGGGGCTAAAAAAGCCCCGTTCCTTGGGCTGGCGCCCGTATCCACCCCCGGCCCCAGGGAAGGGCGCTTTTTCGAATCGAAAAACAACCTGTCCCCCCGGCTCACTGAAGCGTCTTTCCGCCGCTCCGGGGGGCGGGATCAGATCGCGAGGGCGGTCTCTTCTTCTTCGTCGCGGAAAAAGTCGTCGTCGCTTTCCTCGCCGCCTTTGCGAAGGGGACGCGGACCGGGATCCTCTTTTTTCTGCAGGGCGCGGCGGAGTTTTTTGAGGGCGATGTTCTGCAGCTGGCGGATCCGCTCGCGGGTCACGCCGAATTCCTGGCCGACTTCTTCGAGGGTTTTTGGTTTTTGTCCGGCGAGACCGAAGCGGGCGTCGATGATTTTGCGCTCGCGCTCGTCGAGAACCTCAAGGAGGTCGTCGAGCTGCATGTGCATGTTTTTATGGCTGAGCAGCTCCAGCGGGGTCTGGGCTTTTTCGTCGCCAATGATTTCACCAAACTCGGTCGTGTCGTCGTCGCTGATGGGGGCGTCGAGCGAGGCGGGGCGCAGCGCGGCGGATTTCAGGTGGGAGAGCTTGGCGCGGTCGATGCCGATTTCTTCGGCGAGTTCCTCGTCGGTGGGTTCGCGACCGAGTTCTTCGCTGAGGACCATGGCGACGCGGCGCATTTTCGAAATTTTGTCGACCATGTGGACGGGCAGGCGGATCGTCTTGCTCTGGTTGGCGAGGGCGCGTTTGATCGATTGTTTGATCCACCAGGCCGCGTAGGTCGAGAGTTTGCCGCCCTTGTTCGGGTCAAAACGCTCCACCGCCTTCATCAGGCCGATATTGCCCTCGGAAATGAGGTCGAGGAGGGGGAGACCGTAGTTGGCGTAGTCCTGCGCGATTTTGACGACGAGGCGCAGGTTGGCCTTGATCATGTGGGCGCGGGCTTCCTTGTCCCCGTTTTTGATGCGGTCCGCCAGTTGAACTTCTTCTTCACGGGTGAGCAGAGGCGTTTTCCCGATCTCCCGGAGGTAGATCTTGATGCCGCCGTCCATTTCCAAATTTGCCATGTTGTTGAGTGGGTTTAAAAGTTGTGCTGCGAACGCCTGGCCCGAGAGGGTATTTTAGCAGGTTTTGTTCCGCTAAAGCGACTCTTTCCGGTCGATTTTCGACGTGGTCAGGTGATGGGGTGGGGGATTGAGGCCGGCTACATCCGGGACCGTTTCCGCCTGAGTTCCATCTCAGGCAAATGGCACCGCTGTTTTTATATCATAAAGGCCGGTTCGGTGTCGCCTCTAAATCTCGCCAACACGTGGCACGTTTGAGTGTTCGGGTTTTTAGATCTGTTCAAAAAAAAATCAACTGGAAAAGTCAAAGATCTCTCGTCATTCTTTAGATTTATGGAATTTCAAGGATCCATCAAGGAAATAAACGAGGCTTTTTGTCGAAAATTCGGCAGCCGGTCATCCCTCGGAAAACGGACGGGAGTCTCGGATCATGAGGGGGTTCAATACCCCAGCCCCCAGTCGCCGGAATAGGGTTCGCTGGGGAGGGCTTTCCCGGCGGTGGGATCGGTGATGGGGCCCATGGTCATGCGCTGACCGAGTTTGAGGAGGCGGAAGCGCTGCCCGAGCCGCTCGCAGCAGACCGAGAATTCGCCGGGGTCGGGATTTCCGGCTTCGAAAAGGTCGTAGTGACAGGGAATCACGAGGCTGGCGCTGATCGCCCGGGACAGCGCGGCGGCTTCAAAGCCGTTCATGCTGGTGCGGGCCTGGTCGGGGTGGTCGGCTCCATTGATCGGGAGAAAGGCGAGATTGACCGACCAGCGGCGGACCTCTTTGATCAGGTGGGTGTGCCAAACCGTTTCACCGCTGTGGAAGAGCGCGAAGGGGCCGAACATGATGACATAACCGAGTTCTTTCGAATTCCCCAGTTCATCGCGTCGGATTTTCGGATTGGCGGCGTTGATGCCGTGAAAATCGAAGGGACCGCTCTTGGCGTAAGTCCCCGCATTCACCGGGATCATGGGCGGAGCGGCGGCACCCAGGATCGCGTCGGCAGCGGCGACTTCGCCGGCGGGCACGACGAGTTTCAGGGTCGGGTTGGCGGCGCGGAGGGGGAGGATGGTCTCGGGATCAAGACGGTCCGGTGCCGTGCTGGTGCAGACGACGTATTGGATGCCCTCGAGGGTGAGGGGATCCACGACTCGTTCGGAGATGCGGTTGCGGGGAGTCTCGGTGCCATCGTGGAGCCGACTCACCGAGTCGGAGAGATAGGGGTCGATGAGAAGGCCGAAGCCATCCCATTTGACCAGAAAACCACTCTGGCCCAGCCACCAGACATGGATGGCACCGGTGACTTTATCGGCTTCGTGGAAATCGGAGATGAACTCTTCGTCTTTCTGAACGGGGATAATCATGTGCGAAAAACAAGCCGAGGTTCCGGAGAGAGGAGGGCGGGCGGGTTATCATGCAATCGAATCGCCCACTTCACAAGCATTCACAATGCATTCCGGGGCACAAAGCGGGCCGCAATCCGAGTTTTACTCAACTTTTCCTGAATTTACGATCTTTTTTCGTGTAATCGACCGCAAAAGGCAGATCCTGGCATTCTGGAGCCTGTCCCTTCGGAGTGCTTTTGTCTCGGGGCATTCTCCTCCGTGGTATCCCGGCGGTTGATCGGCAAGCGAGGAGGTAGGGCGTGTTGTCCCCAACGCGCCGCGAGGTAAGAAAGGACGCCGATTGGCCAAACGGGCGGCGGGTTGAGGACAACCCGCCCTACCCGGCCTCCAGCGAGCGGTAGAAGGAAGCCGATTGCCGAGATCTGCGGCGGGACTTGAGGGCGGGGCTTGCCGGGCGCTTACAAAGCGCCCTTCCTTGGGGCCGAAGGTGGCTACGGGAGCCTCGCAAGGGAACGCGGAGAAATAACCTGTCCCTCTCCGGAGAAACACCGTTCGGAGCAGCCGTGGGTCAGGGAACGTTGGGGCCTTGCCGGGATGGCGGGGGCAGGTCGATGACCACTTCTTCATTCGGCGGGAGTTTTTCGAGCGTGTGGAGGGCTTCGCCGCCTTCGGGAGCGAAGATCGAGAGGCGCTCGATCACCTCCGCCCGACCGATCCCGATCGTGGCGACCCCGTCGATTCCGGGGAAACGCTCGATTTCGCGGAGGACCCAGTCCCGGTCGCGCACCGAGAGGACGATGCGAAAGCCCGGCGGGGCGTGGTTGACCTGTACGGAGAGGTGGCTGTATCTCGTTCCAGTGGGTTCGAGCCAGCGCACCCGACCGGTGCGATCGAGCGCGAGGATGTCGGCTGTTCCGTTGCTCTCGAGGTCGGCGACGGTGTAGGCGACGGTGCCGTCGAGGTAGGCCCCCTCGCTGACAAAAGTGATTTCCCGGAACCAGGCGCCCTCGCGGTTCCAGAACACGCGGTTGATCGCGAGCGGTTCGGTCCCGAGTAGAAGATCTTCGTAGCCGTCGTTGTCGAGATCGACGATCCCGACGGCGGTCACTCCGGCGAGGCCATCCAATCCGGTCCCGTCGGTGACGTCGGCGAAGCGACCCTGCCCCTCGTTGCGGAGGAGTCGCAGGCGGGCGGATGCTCCCTCGGCTGCGGTCGCCGCCTCGGTCGTCGTGGGGGCTAGGAGCAGATCGGGCCGACCGTCGTTGTCGAAGTCGAAAAAATGGGCCGAGCCACTCTGCCCGCGATCCATCCGGGAGGCCGCTGCGACATTTTCAAAGCGCCATTCGCTCCAGGTCGGGGAGGCTTTGGCCAGATAAAACCGGTCCGGCCGTCCCTCGATCCCGAGGAAAAAATCGGGATGTCCGTCACCGGAAAAATCGCACACGGTGATGGTATGCACGCCGCGCGGCACCCAGAGCCCGAGATCCCAGGCGACCGGTTGGAAAACGCCCGCGCTGGTCTGGCGATAGAGCTCGAGCGGATGATCCCGGCTCCCGACGAGGAGATCGAGGCGTCCGTCGCCGTCATAGTCGAGCCAGGCGGCGGCGGTGGTGTCGTTGAAAGAAAGCAGGCCCGCGGCGATGGTGACATCTTCGAAGCGGCCCTCCCCGTCGTTGCGCAACAGGGAATTGGGGAGGCCGTTGCGCCGGGTGATAAAAAGATCGGTGTCCAGATCGCCGTCGAAATCGCCGGGATGGAGCCCGTCCCCGGGCGTCACCCGGGCGAGACCCTCGTGCAGCCGCATCTCTCCCCCGGCGGAGAGGGAGTAGAGCGCGGAACCGCCCCGGGCGACAATGGCGGGACCGTCGTCGCCGAGAAAAGAACCGAGTGCGAGAGGACCGACGAGTTCGTTGTCCCGCGTCGCGAGGCGTATCGGAAAGGTTTCGGATTCGTCCGACGGGCGGGTCTCCAGCCGGATCGCTTCGGGGATCTCTGCCGGATTGACCTGCAGTGCGGCGAGGGCGAGATTGAACTGCCATTGCTCGGCGGGACTCGGTCCGCCTTTTTGGTTTCCCCGCTGCATTCCGGTGACAAATTCCCGGAGCCCTGCCTGGTCGCGCGGTGTCGCATCGTGGGGGAAGGGCAGGGGCGCGTCGGGCAGCATCGCGAGGAGTGGCGGGTCGGTCGCTTTCTCGGAGAGGGCGGGAGTTTCCTTTTCTCTTTCCGCCGCCGTGGCGAGGAGTGCTTCGATGATACGGGGAATGGATTGGCCGGAAAACGCCTCCAGTTCGCGGCGGTCGAGACGTGGGGGACGCTTCGCGGGGATCTCATCCGTGAAAACGGGATCGCCGAACCACCCGGCGAACCAGCCCGCCGCGACGAGGCCGGACGCGACAAGGGTGGTTCCCGCAACTGTGAGGATGAGTTTCCGCTTCGCCATACCGGGGAAATTATACGCGGTGGCTGGATTTCCGCTTGTCCTGATTACGTAAAGTTCCGCCACCGCTGCAGAACGGCGAGGGCGGCACCGGAGTCGATTCCTTCCTTCGCCATTTCCAGACCCGCGTGGAAGTCTCCGGCGAGGCCTGTGATGACAAGTCCGGCGGCGGCGTTGAGGGCGACGAGATCCCGCTTCGGTCCGGTGAGGGAGCCGTCGAGAATGCCGGTGAGGATGGCGGCGTTGACCGTGGCCTCGCCGCCTTCGAGGTCCGCCACGGTGGCGGGGACGAGACCGAGCGAGGAGGGTTCGATGGTGGACTTGACCCTGTTCGTCCCCGACGCGGCCCACACCGTCGAGGGTCCCAGGTTCGAAATTTCGTCCATGCCGGCGCCGGTTTCGGTGGTGCCGTGGACCGCCCAGGCGGCTTTGCGTCCGAGGCGGGCGAGGATCTCGGCGAAGGCGGACCCGACCGCGGGATCGAAGACCCCGATGAGCTGGAAGTCGGGGCGGGCGGGATTGAGGAGCGGGCCGAGGAGGTTGAAAATACTGCGTCGTCCGGCCGCGGCGAGGGTGGCGCGGACCGGGGCGATCGCCTTGAAGGCCGGATGATAGAGCGGGGCGAAAAGGAATCCCGCGCCGACCTCGTCGAGGCAGCGTCCGAAGTCAGCGGGGGGCAGGTCGATCCGGATGCCGAGGGCTTCGAGGACGTCGGCTCCGCCGCTTTTCGAAGTGATCCCGCGATTGCCGTGTTTGACCACCGCGACCCCGCAGGCGGCGAGGACAAAAATGCTCGTCGTGGAGATGTTGAAGAGATTGAGTTTGTCGCCGCCGGTGCCGCAGACGTCGAGGAGCGGTTTGCCGATGGTTTCCCGATCCAGCGTGGGCGTGACGGCACGCGCGAGGAAGGCGGTGACGAATCCGGCGATCTCGGCGGGGGTTTCGCCCTTGTCGGAAAGGGCGGTGAGGAAACCGGCTTTGTCGGCGTCGGGGACGGATTCCTCCAGCAGCGCGGCGGCGGCGAGGGGAATCTGGTCCGGGGTGAGGTCGATTCGCTGGAGGAGTTGATCGGTGAGATCCTGCATGGTCGGGGAGTGAACACCGACGTTCCGCCCTTGCCAATGGGTAAATTCCCTCCGGAGTTGCTTTGTTGGCGGAAATCACCAACACTTTCCCCATGCCATCGCCATCCCAGGATCCCGTCGGGAGTTCGCTCAAGGGCAGCCTGATTCTGGCTGATCCGAGTCTGCGGGAACCGACTTTTTTTCAGAGTGTCCTTCTCCTGACGGAGCACAGCAGCGAGAGCGGCGCGTTCGGCTATATTCTGAACCGTCCGCTGGGGCGGGGTGTCGGAGAGTTGATCGGTGGAAGCGTCCTGCCTCCGGATCAGCGGGAACGTCTCGCCGAGGTGCCGGTGTTCATGGGCGGGCCGGTCAGCACCGAGCATCTCACGTTTTCCGCGCTGGGCTGGTCGGACGCCGACGCTACGCTGCAGTATTCGACCCATCTCTCGGCGGCGGAGGCGGTCCTCTACGGAATGGAGGGATTCCACATCCGGGCGTTTGTCGGCTACGCGGGATGGTCCGAGGGGCAGCTCGAGGGCGAACTCCAGCAAAAGGCCTGGATCCCACACCGGCCCGAGAAGTGCATCATCGAGGTCGCGAATGTGGATCAGCTCTGGAAAATGCTGCTGCGGGAGCTCAGTCCGTGGCACAAAATCGTGGCGGACGAGCCGGACAATCTCGGGCTCAACTGACTTCGAGAATGGTGATTTCGGGGTCGGTCAGGATGGTCCCGGAGGTTTTCCCCGTCAGGGCCATCGCCAGGGGGGCGCCGGGACCGAGCACGGTGACGACTTCCCCGGTGTCGGCGGTGAGGAGAAGTCCGCCGCCCGCCGGGGCGAGGAGGTAGTGGAAAAGCTCGCCGTCTTTTTCCGTTTCGACGAGAGCGCCAATCCCGATTTTGTCGTCAAAGTCGAAGTCGCGGAAGTCACAGTTTTCGAGGGCGCTGAGCCCGCGGCGCAGTTCCTCGGCCTGGTCGGCCTGACCTGCGGCGAGATAGCTGGCCTCGAGTCCGCGGGTGTCGTATTTGTTTTCCGCCTTGGTGTCGGCGCCGGTGGCGGCTTCGTGGGCACCGGCGAGAGCGGCGAGGGCGCGTTCGTAGCGTTGTTTCAGACCGGTGCGGAGCGAT
>CAYLJC010000124.1:0-7501 GCA_964383345.1 uncultured Akkermansia sp.
TGTCCGCCGCCGAGGCCGTGGCCGCGGTGACGGCCGACCGCGTCGATCTCGTCGATGAAAATGATGCAGGGCGCGTTCTTCTTGCCCTGCTCGAACATGTCGCGCACCCGCGAGGCTCCCACCCCGACAAACATTTCCACAAAGTCGGACCCGCTGATGGAGAAAAAGGGCACGTCGGCCTCTCCCGCGATGGCGCGGGCGAGCAGCGTTTTCCCGGTGCCGGGCGAGCCGACCATGAGAACGCCTTTGGGAATATGTCCTCCGAGACGCTGGAACCGTTTGGGATCGCGCAGGTACTCGACGATCTCCCAGACTTCCTCCTTGGCTTCTTCGACCCCGGCGACATCCTTGAAGGTGACCTTGCCCTTGTCCTGCGTCATCATCTTGGCCTTGCTCTTGCCGAAGCTCATCGCCCCCTTGCCCGCCGCCTTGATCTGATGGCGGAAGAGGAAATAGAGCAGGATCAGGAGAAAGAAGATCGGCAGGTAAAAGGACATCATGATCATCCCGAAACTGTCCGAATCGGTCGGAAGATCGGAAATGGCGAGTCCCTTGCTGGCGAGCGTTTCCTTGAGATCCTCGCCGACATACTCCAGGATGACGGGCACGCGGAATTCACGGTATTTGTTGCCGGCGTTTTCCTCGGGTTTCTCCACTTCGTACCAGCCGGTCACGAATTGCTTGGCGCTGCCGTCTTTCTGGACCAGGCGCAGGAGTCGCGGCGGAGTGGCCGAGGCGTCCACGTGGATACGGTCGTTTTGAACGAACTCCTTGAACTCGGCATAGGTGAGTTTGCTGGAAGTGTCGGACAATCCCTTCGACCAGATCGCAAGACCGAAAAGGCCCATCGCAATGGAAAGGAGGATGAGACCCTTCCAGTTAAAGCCGTTCTCGCCTCCGCTGGGGCGATTCTCGTTGTTCTTGGGGTCTTCGTCTTGCATGAAAATGTGTCGCGTTGGGGGGGCTGCCTCGCCGGTCTTACCGAAGCTACCACAGCGGATCACTCCGCGCAATCGTCGCGGGCCGGAGGAGAGGATACCCCAGCCTTCGACTCCCGCGAGCCAAAAGGGTTCAAAGAGGCTCCCTTTTCCCGAAAAACGGGGCGCGGTCAGGCCGCTCCGTGAGCAATCCCCCTAATGAGGCCGGTAATATCATTAAAAAATCTAATCCATATTTCATTTGAGAAAAAAATATACTAAAATAAGCTGATCTCATAATGAGCCTTCCCTCTTCTCATGGACTTCCCTACGATGACGTGGCCGACGACAAAATGCTGAAAGGCATCGCGGCTGGTGACTGCGAGAGTTTCCGGCTTCTCTACGAGAGGTATGCCGGTCTGCTCTTCACCACCATCCAGAAAATCCTCAATGATCCCAATGACACCGAGGAAGTCCTACAGGAGGTGATGAACTCGCTCTGGCACAAAGCCCATCTCTACCACCAAGGGCGCGGGCGGCCCATCACCTGGCTGGCCTCAACCGCGCGGAACCGGGCGATCGACCGTCTCCGTGCGAAAAAGCGTCAGGCCCGGCTCAAGGAAGCCTATTCGAACGAGGCGGAGAGAATCCGTCGCGGCACCATCCCCATCTCGGGGCCGGAAGCGGCGACCCGCCGGGAAACCTGTCGCCAGGTGCGCTCCGCCGTGATGGAACTCAGCGATATCCAGCGGGAAGCGATCGAAAAGGTCTACTTCGAAGGCCTCTCCCAGCAGGAGATCGCGGACCAACTCGGCGAACCCCTCGGGACCGTCAAGGCCCGCATCCGCCGGGGTCTCGCCAAGCTCCGCCAGACCGTCGACAAGACCTGAGGCGACTCCACGCCGAACACCGGACACACGCTCGGCCGGGCGGAGCGAACCCTCGCGCTTTTGCGAGCGAGGCCTCCCGGCATACGATCCCGCAGCGAGATCGACGTGGGATGCGTGGATGCGTGTCGCCCCACCAAAAAGGCTTGAACTGCGACCGTTCCAAGGGCAGGAGTAACCTTCGCGCGTCAGCCACCGCGCTCCCCTTCCATGCCCAGAGTCCCCAAGAACGAAAAAAAATCCGCCGCCGCCGCGTCGCCTCCTGCTTTTGAAGAAGCACTCGCCCGGTTGGAGGAAATGGTCGAGGACATGGAATCCGACCAAATCCCCTTGGAAGAACTCATCCAGAAATACGAAGAAGGCACCCGGCTCTACCATATTTGTGAAAAGCGGCTCGACGAGGCACAGGGACGCATCGAAATTATCCGAAAAAATCGCGACGGCGAGACCGTATTGGAATCCTTCGGCGAAGCGGCGACCGATGCCACCGCCGACGACACCCCGGAATCCGGCGACACCCAGAAAAATGGAGAACTATTCTGAATTTCCCGACATCCCCACGGAGGACCTGCCCAAGGTCGACAACGGAGCCGCGCTGAAGCAGCTCCCCATGGAGGATCTCCCCAAACTCGCCGAGCATATCCGGCGCGTCCTGATCCATTCCCTTGCCAAAACCGGAGGTCATCTCGGGCCGAATCTCGGGGTGGTCGAACTCACCATCGCCCTGCACCGCGTCTTCAACACTCCCGAGGACAAATCTGTCTTTGATGTGAGCCACCAGGGATACGTCCACAAAATGCTCACAGGCCGCTGGGACGAGATCCACACGATCCGCCAGTACGAAGGGCTCAACGGCTTCCTCCTCCGCACCGAGAGCAGGCACGACTGCTACGGGGCCGGTCACGCCGGCACGGCGGTCTCGGCCGCCCTCGGCATGGCCGCCGCCCGCGATCTTCTCGGAAAGAAAGACCACGTTGTCGCCGTGGCCGGGGACGCCGCCTTCACCTGCGGTTCCACCTTCGAGGCGCTCAACAACATCGCCACCACGACCGATCGCTTCCTCGTTGTCCTCAATGACAACGAATGGTCGATCGATCGCAATGTCGGAGCGATCGCCAAATATTTCCACGCCCTCCAGACGAGTTCGACCTACTCTCACATTCACGAAAAAGCCGCTGAATTCGTCGAGCGCATCGCCGGGAAATCCATCCGCAGCATCGCCCAAAAAGTTGAGAGCGGTGCCAAGAACCTGCTTTTCCCCAACGTTCTTTTCGAAAAATTCGGGATTCACTACTACGGCCCCATCGACGGCCACGACATTGATCTGCTGGTGAAGACCTTCGAATTCCTCAAGGACCAGGACGAGCCCGTCATCCTCCACATCATCACCGAAAAAGGCCGCGGCTACGAACCGGCCAAGGCCAACCCGATGAAATTCCACGGCCTCGGACCTTACAAAACCGAAACCGGCGAAACCCCTCCCGGCGGAGACACCACCTACTCCCAGATCTACGGAACCCACCTCGGCAAATTCGCCCTGGACGATGACAAAATCGTCGCCGTGACCGCCGCAATGCCCAACGGAACCGGCCTCGTCGAATTCCAAAAAGTGGTGCCCGACCGCTACTACGACGTCGGCATCGCCGAGGAACACGCCGCCCTTTTCGCCTGCGGTCAGGCGGTTCAGGGACTCAAGCCCTTCCTCACGATTTACTCGACCTTCTTCCAGCGCGCCTACGACATGGCCATCCACGACATCGGGATCCAGAATCTGCCGGTGCGTCTCTGCATGGACCGCGCCGGTCTTAGCGGCGACGACGGTCCCACCCACCACGGCCTTTTCGACATCGGCTACATGCGCCACATCCCCAACTGGGTTCTCATGCAGGCCAGGGACGAAGACGAATTCGTCGACATGCTCTGGACCATGGCCCACCACGAAGACGGCCCCACCGCGATCCGTTACCCCCGCGGGGCCGGCACCGGAGCCATACCCAAAGCCGAGCCGCAACTCCTCGAAATCGGTCGGGCCGAGGTCGTCGCCGACGGCACCGATATCGCCCTCATCGGACTGGGCAACATGTTCGAGATGGCGGCCGAGACCCGTGATCGACTGGAGGAAATGGGCTACTCCGTCGCCCTCATCAACCCGCGCTGGATCAAACCGCTCGACACGGCTTGTCTCGAGAAATACGCGGCGCGATGCCCCCTGGTGATGACCTTCGAAGACCACACCCTGTCCAACGGGTTCGGCAGCGCGGTGATCGAACACCTCAACGACACCGGTCTCAAAACTCCCGTCGAACGCATCGGCTGGCCCGACCGGTTCATCGAACACGGTCGACCTGACATTCTCCGAAAAAAACACGGCCTCACCGTGGAGGACGCCGTCGCCAAAGCGCTCCGGCACCTCCCCGCGCGGAAGCCACGAGCCCTGGCGGGATGACCGCCGGGGTGTGGGGAGCGGGCGTCGCCCCCCGTGCCATCACTCGGTCGCCGCCGCGCCCTTCGCCGCACGCACCACGAAATCATCGTAGTGGACGTCGTTGACATTGGTCGTGAGACTGACGAGAGATTTTGTCGGATGCGCGAGGCCCTCGGACTTGAGTTTGCCGATCTCGTAGCCATTGATCGACACCGTTACCAGATCCCCTTTGGTCCGGATCAGAAGGGTGTGCCATTCCTCGCGGTCGATATCGAGGCGGAAATGGGCGGTTTTCTTCTTGAGCATTTCCTCGGTTTCTTCGTCGAGCGTCCCGCCTCCCTTGCGTTTCTCGTAGATCGCGTTTTCAAAATTCCCCGTCTTGGCATCCGAGATCGATCCTCCGGTCGGGCTGATCACGATGCTGCTGATGTGACCGGCGTGCGACCCTTTGTAATCCTTGTCATCGAGCCAGACATTAAAGCGCTCGGCCGATTCCCCCGCGAAGTTGAACTTCACCGAGACCTCCAGATCCTGCCTGCCTTCGAAACGGATCGCATCGACCCCGGCATGGTCGTTGATGTCTATCGTTTTGCCCACGAGAACGCCGTCGTCCACGATGCTCTCGCTCTTGTAGTGGGACCACCGCTCGTCGAACTCATCCTCGGAAAAGTCGTCTTCGAAAATGAGATCGGAATAGTAGTTTTCCTTTTCCCCCTCCTCGCCCCCGATCCCGGCGGGTTTCCAGGTCGCGAGGAACTCCTGATCCTCCTTCGAGAGACTCTCTATCGGCACCTCGAAGACCCGGCGGTTGGACATGATCCGGACCTTGCCGTCTTTCTGGGACAGCAATTCCGCCTCGATTTTCTTCCCTTCCGTATTTGTCAGGGTTCGTATTTCGCGCGCTTCGCCGGGGGTGAGAATCAGCCCGAAGAGGGCCGCGAGGAAAATCGGGAAGGGTTTCATCATGAAAAACACTATCCCCCAAACGACCGGTGCAGGTCAATGCAAAATCAATCGCGCCCGAAAAGCCGGCGGAGCCCTTTCTTTTTCTGCTCCCGGGGAAAGACCGTCGAGAGCGCCCTGACGAGAGCGTGGGCGACGAGATCCTGATAGGCCGGATCCCGCACCAGCAGCTCCTCCTCCCGGTGGATGATGACCCCGCACTCGAGGAGGATGGCGGGCATCGTCGCCGTCTTCAGAACCACCAGATCGGTGAACTCATAGACGCCGGTTCGCTCGTCGAGGAGAGGCCGGTTCTCCCCCTGGATCGGTTCGTTGTGGTGGAGAGTCGGCTTCAGCCCCGAATCGAACAGCGCCGCCCCCACCGCGAGGGCAAGATCGCGGCTGCGCCCCGCAGCGACGTTCTTGCTCGACGCGAAGACACTGTAGCCGCGGAAATTGTCGGCGTAAGGGCGGGAGACGCCCTCGTGCGTCCAGGTCCGCAGATACTTGTCATTGACCGAATCGTGATGAACGGAAATAAAGCAATCCGCCCTTTCCTTCTTCGCGAGGAGCGAGCGCTCCGCGAGACCGGTGATGGCACCGTCCCCGTTGATCAGGATCACCGCCGCCCCGGCCCGTTCAAGCACTTCGGCGAAGACCCGGGCCGAATCCCGGTTGAAGAGAAACTCCCCCCTCCCCCGCGCGCTGATCGCCCCGAGAGTGAGGCGGCTGTGCCCGACATCGAGGGCCACGCGGAGACCTTCGAGCGGCTTGCCCGAGAACGTCGCCTTGGTCCGGCCCCCCGCCGATTCCTCGGCACCGCTCAGGGGATGATGGCCCGGACCGAAAAAGCACATCGCGAGCAGCAGGACCGGAGCGGAGAGGAAAGGAGAACACATCATGACAATCGCTACCGTCCACCTCCCCGGCGCGGGGATCAAGAAAAGTTCCGATCAGTGCGTTTCGATCTTTTGCGCCCGCTTCGGCAGGGCCGGGCCGGGCTCCGTCGGAAGCGGCACCGGTTCCGGCTCGTCGGTCGCTTCGGCCCGCACCTTGCGCTGCTCGCTGAGTTGCTCGTTGAGATTCGCGTTGGTTTCGGTGAGGGTACGGATCTGGTCCTGCAGCCGTATCATCAGCCTCTCGTCCTTGGAAAACAAATCGCCCGCGGCGACCCGCTTCCAGTGGATACCATACAACCAGCCCGAGATCGCCAGCCCCACGAGGGCGAGCAACACGAGAGACTGGGCCGGAGTGAGCGCTTTCACGGGGGCGGGACGCGGTTACTCCGCTTTTTTGCCGCTGAAAAACCGGCCGAGATTCAGCCCTCGCTTCCCCGAAGCGGGCGCGGCATCGGCGGTTTCCCGGGGACTCGTCGCCTGCGGTGAGGCGGGCCGCTGCGCCGCCCCCCTGAAGAGGCCCGGCTTCGCCGGTGCCGCCGGTGCCGGAGCGCCGCCCCCCGGTTCTTCGCTCTCCCGGGTGATGACGAGCTTGAGATCTTCCGGCACATTGGCCACGTAATTCCAACTGCGCACCGGCAGCTTCTCCCCTCTCGCGGTGTACTCCTGAACCTTGCGGCGGATCAGAGTCCCCGCCGCGTCGTAGATCTGCTCTTCGGAAAATCGGCCGAACTTGTCATACAATTGAAGCCCCCGGTATTTGAACTGACCGCGCCCGTCGTAAATCATCACCTCCGAGGGCCGGCCCATCTGGTCCAGCGAGATCATCCGGGTCTGCAGGCGGGTTCCGTTCTTGCTTTTCGTGACCTGCTTCAGCGTATTGGTCAGCATATCCTGCTTCGACTCGGTGTAGGTCTCGTCGGAATGATGGATGGCGCGGCCCCAGATATCGACCTGCTTTCCGGTCATCTCCCCGAGCCGCACACCATACTGGCTGAGGGCCCGGCGCTGTGCTTCGGGCAGGATCATGTCCCCCCCGCCGATCCCGCCGCCAAGACCTGCCGCCTGTCCCGACGGCGCGGCCGCCTGCTGCCGGGCCGATTGCACCGCCTGCTGGTTCACCCCCGTCTGCCCGGTTTCGGATTTGGCGTGAAATTGCGCCTGCAACCCGCTCGTCATCGCCCCGCCCAAGAGCACGCTCCAGACAAAATATTTCCTCATGGCCCGTTTCATCACCGTTTCGCCTTCACCGTTTTCTCGCAAACGCGACGATACGGCTTTTTCTCCACCCCCGCAAGACATTCCCCCCGGCCCCATCGCGAACGGGTGCCCTCCTCGCCTCAGGGTGTCGTCGCGAGATAGCGGCTCATCGCCCGCCCCAGCTCCGCGCCGATGGTGAGATAGCCCGCCGTGGTGCTCGACGGCGTGTTCCAC
>CAYLJC010000125.1:0-7467 GCA_964383345.1 uncultured Akkermansia sp.
CTCGGATATGACAACCAAATTTGAAACACTTATTCGCACGGGAAGGCTCCACCAGCTTGAGTCCGCTGACTCGGCTCTTGATGAGGCAGGGATTCCCCACTATCTGCAGGAGGAATGTGTGTCTGGTCTCATTACCGCAATGCCAGTGGACCCATCACCAGCGCCGGGGACGTGGTGGAGTATTCTCGTTCCGAGTGATCATTTGAATACTGCGAAAGAGGTGGTTCGGATGCTCCCATTTGATTTTACCACCGAGCCGGAGATCTGGGATTGCTCTCCATCACCGAGGGGGAGATTGGTCGTCTCGCTTGGGATCTGGATCGTGATCGCGGGGATGGTGGCCATGGCGATTTTGGCAATGATGAAGGAATAAGGTGGTGCAGCCAACCCGGCAAAGCTGGGTGGATGACTTCATTCGACGGTGGTTCTCCACGACTTTTTCATCTCATTGCCCCATGAGTGATGCGCTGAAAACCGGACCGAGCAAGTCGGCACACCGAACAGCAACGCCCGTCCGATGGCTTTGGACAGGAAACGCCTTGCAATAATACTAAATTCCAGTATCGTTGAGTGGCTTGAACAACCGTCAACGCGATACTCTGGTCCAAATTTTCAGGAATCCCGTTCTTGCTTCCATTCCTTGGAGTGAGATCGAATCCCTGCTCAAAGCCTTGGGAGCGGAAATTTCTGAGGGGCGGGGTTCACGCGTAAGAATTGTTCTCAGCGGAGTCAGAGCGGTTTTTCACCGTCCTCATCCGCAACCCACTACGGACAAAGGCGCGGTAAAGTCCGTCAGACGATTTTTAACCGAAGCAGGAATACAGCCATGATGACTTACAAGGGATACAGTGGATCAGTGAGGTTCGACGACGAAGCCGATATTTTCCACGGTGAGGTCATTGGCCTTCGCGATGTGGTGACGTTCCAAGGAACCACAGTGGATGAGTTGAAGCAGGCGTTTCACGATTCCATTGATGATTACCTGGATTTTTGCGAGAGCCGTGGAGAAGAGCCTGACAAGCCATATTCAGGTAAGTTTCTTCTCAGGGTTGATCCTCTTCTCCATCGGCGCCTTGCGGAACTCAGTGCCAATGATGGCGAGAGTCTCAATAATTGGATCGTATCGCGTCTTGGGGAACTCACCAACCGAACCACGGGATAAGAGCTTGTTGGAAAACTAACAATGCCACCTGCACCCATTCCGATCCGATTCACTCCCCGCGGTGGCCGCCCTGTTCGGTCCCGGCGTCGACAGGCGGATCGCTCCCTCTCATCGCGGGGGGCAGGGGAACGGAAATGGTGAAGATGGTCTTCACGCCCGGTTGGCTTCTCACTTCGATGGTCCCGTGGTGCGCTTCGACGGCGCGCTTCACGATGGAAAGGCCGAGACCGGTTCCCTTGACCGTCGTTTGGGCGTGGTCTTTCCGGACGCGGTAAAAGCGTTTGAACACAAGCGGCACGTCGGCGGAGGGAATGCCGATGCCGTCGTCGGCGACGGAGATGATATACCGCCCGTTTTTGCTGCGGAAGCGAACCGTGATCTTCAAGCCCGGATCGGGATTCTCCTTGATGGCGTTTTCGATCAGATTGAAAAAGATCTGGTCCCAGTAGAAACGGTCTCCGATGAGGGGCCAGTCCTGTCCGGGATCCTGTTTCACGGTGACCGTGGCCCGGTGCTGCTCGACGAGGGGCATGAGCTGGTCGATCATGCTTTCGACCGAGTCGACCAGGTCGAAGGGTTCGCGTTTCAGCAGGTCGGCGGCGCTTTCCAGCTTCGAGATGGTGAGCATGTCATCGACGATGCGCGCGATGCGGTCCCCGTGTTTCCGCATCGTGCGGATCGCCCGGCGGGAGAAGTCCCCGTCGGACGCGAAATCGGATTCGTCGAGGGTTTCGAGATAGCCGTTGATGATGGAGAGGGGGGTGCGCAGCTCGTGGGAAGCGTTCGCGACGAAATCGCGCCGGATCTGTTCGGTCTCGAGCTGGCGGGAGACGTCCTTCATGAGGATCCAGGATCCCGTGTTCTCTTCGTTGCCTCCGAAAAAGAGCGGCTCGGCTTCGACGACGAAGGAGACTTCGCGGAATCCCTTCTTCCCGGTGCAGTGGACCCGCAGGGCGATGTTGTCCGAGACCTTCGCTCCGATTTCTTCGGCGAGGATGAGGGTGTCGTAGACGCGGTGGTCGCGGCAGACATCGAGAAAAGCCCGCGCCCGGTAGGGCTGGTCGGTCGGAAAGAACAGTTCTGCGGCCCGGTTGAGGAAGCGGATCTCCCGGTTGCGGTCGAGGATGAAGATCGCGTCCTTGATTTCATTGAGCAGGCCTTCCTGGAATTCCCGCTGCTTTCGTTCCGAGTCGCGGGCGAAGGACGCCTCGGTCACGGTGTCGACGACCGCTTGCCGCAGGGGGGCGAGATCGCCCCGCGCCGGAGGGACGGAAAGGGGGAACGCCCCGTCGTCGGCGCTGGCGGTGATCGCGTCGGTCAACTCCCGCACTCCCTTGCGGAGACGGAAGTAGCGCAGCGAGAAAACGATCGCGAGCAAGGAGAGGAGGAGAATCGGGAGGGCGGCGTCCAAGGCGGTGCGGTCTCTTCGTTTGAAAGGGAAGCGGGGATCACTCTTCCAAGAAACGATAGCCCGATCCGCGGACCGTTTCTATGGAATTCCCGTAGGAACCGAGCTTTTCCCGCAAGCGCTTGATGTGGGTGTCGAGGGTGCGGGTCTGGATGAGATCGCTGTAGCCCCAGACTTTTTTGAGGAGATCGCCGCGTTCCTGAGTGATCCCGGGGGACTCGATCATGCTGAGGAGGAGTTTGAACTCGGTCGAGGTCAGGTCGATGGCGTCGCCGTCGAGGAGGAGTTTGAGGGAATTTTTGTCGAGGCTGAACGGCCCCGAAACGATCACGCTGCTGTGGGCGTTCCGGTTGGTGCGCCGCAGCAGGTTGCGCACCCGCAGCGTCAGTTCCTTCGGACTGAAAGGCTTGGCCATGTAGTCATCGGCCCCGAGTTCGAGTCCGGTGAGTTTTTCCTCCAGCCTCCCGCGGGCGGTGAGCATGATCACGGGAATGGATTTGGTGCGGGCGTCCTCCCGCAGGTTGCGGAAGACGGTGAGTCCGTCCATCGCCGGGAGCATCAGGTCCAGGAGGATCACGTCGGGCCGTTCCTCCCGGGCGATCTGCAGGGCGCTGAGTCCGTTGGTGGCTTCGATCAGTTTGTAGTCTTCCCGGCGCATCAGGGTGACCGATATCAGCTCTCTGATATCTTCTTCATCGTCAACGATCAGGATGGTGGGCATGATTGTTTGGCAGGCGGGAGGGAAAGGGTTGAAACTTGCGTAAAATCAAGGCAGCTTGCCGAATAAAAAGTGCGCTCCTGTGACAAATTCGTAACCCGGTGATACTCTGACTTCCCTGCTGGAGAGAGGAGAGGATCCGTGCCAAGATACCGCCATGGTAACGCAGCATTCCGCCGGATGACAACGAAGTCTGAGAATATCACCACCGAGGAAAAGCCCGGGTCGGTTCATGTGATCGTGAACCCGGCCCCCTCGCGGCGCATCCCTCTCCTCGCGATCCTCAATCAGGCCTTCCGCGAGGCGGGGATCCACTGGGACATTTCCATCACCCACGGGACCGGAGACGGGTCCGATCTCGCGAGGAAGGCGGTCGAGGGAGGGGCCAGCGTGGTGGCGGTCTACGGGGGCGACGGCACCGTCATGGAAGTGGCGGCCGGCCTCATCGGGACCGACATCCCCCTGCTCATTCTCGGCGGCGGCACCGGGAATCTGGTGGCCTCGGAGCTGCGTCTCCCGACCCAACTGGAGCGCGCCTGCGATCTGATCTGCCGGGAGAGTTTCCTGACTCGCCGCATCGACGTGGGCATGATGGGGGAACATCCCTTTCTTCTCCGGATCGGCTGTGGCATCGAGGTCGGGGTGGTGCAGAAAGCGACCCGCGAACTCAAGGACCAACTGGGCAAGCTGGCCTACGTCAAAGCCGGGATCGAACAATTGCTGGAGGAATTGCTGGATATCCCCGAGGTCGAGTACGAGATCATTCTCGACGGCAAGGAGACCATCCGCGGCAAGGGCGTCGCCTGCGTGGTGGCCAACGCCGGAACCGTGGGAGTGGGGCGGCTCACCCTGTCCCGTTCCGTCGATGTGACCGACGGACGTCTCGATGTTTTTTTCCTGAAAAAGGCGAACCTCGAGGCGATCGGCCAGATCGCCACCAAACTGACCGGGCTGGATCAGATCGCCACCAAATTCGCCGGACTGGACTGGCTCCGGCGGGACGGGGAGCCCGTCCTCGACGAATCCAAGGCGGTGGGCCAGTGGACTGTCGAAACCGTCGAGATCCGGACGAATCCCGTGCTCGACATTCAGGTCGACGGGGATGTCGTCGCCAAAACGCCCCAGTTGATCCGGGTGCTCCCCGCGGCCCTGCGTGTCGTTGTGCCCGAGTGAGGGACGGTTTTTTGCTCTCGGATTTGTATTGTAGAAAAAATCTTTTTGCGGGGTGTTGTGATATTCCCCCTCACTCCACCGGATTTCTCCGAAAGCTCCGGGCGGCGAGGATGGCGGCGAACACCGTCAGGGTCGAGCTGAAAAAAAACGGGGCACCGGGGATGAGGGCGGGCGCCCGTTCGCTGATGAAATAGCCGAAAACTCCCGTTGCGAGCGGAGGACCGATCGCGCCGGCGACACTTTGCAGGCTGGTGAGGGAGCCCTGGATGCCTCCCTGTTCGTTGTCCGCGACGGTACGCGAGATCATGCCCTGGATCGCGGGGACGGCGATGCCGGAGAGGGAACCGAAAACGATGATGACACAGACCATCCAGCCCTCGGGGGCGAGTCCGTAGCCGGTCAGGGCGAGGGCCATGATGAGCAGGCCGGATACGGCGGCGCGGCGTTCCCCGATCCGGGGAATGATCTTCCGGGTCAGGCCTCCCTGGACGATCACCGCCATCAATCCGACGAGGGCGAGGGAAAGTCCGGTCTGGGTGGTGTCCCAGCCATAGCGGTAGCCGGTGTAGAGGACCCAGATGCTGGGATAGACCTGGTGGGAAAGGCTGCTGATGAAGTAGCTGGTGGAGAGTCCGAGGACGAGGCGGTGTTTCCGCAGCTCGAGGAGGGCACCGATGGGATTGGAGCGCCGCCAACGGAAGGGGCGTCGGTTTTCCCGCTTGAGCGATTCGGGCAGGATGAGGAATCCGTAGGACCAATTGATCAATGTCAGGATTCCCGCCGCATAGAAGGGCACCCGCAGGCCGTACTGCCCGAGCCAGCCGCCGAGGGCCGGACCGAAGATGAATCCCAGCCCGAAGGCGGCACCGATGAGCCCGAAGTTGGCGGCGCGCTTTTCCGGCGGGCTCACGTCGGCGATGTAGGCGGCGGCGGCGGAGAAATTCGCCCCGCTGATTCCGGAGAGGAGGCGGCCCAGGAAAAACCACGGCAGGGTGGGGGCCCAGGCGAGGAGGAAATAATCGATTCCCGAACCGAAGAGGGAGAGCAGGATGACGGGGCGGCGTCCGAACCGGTCCGAGAGATTCCCGATGACCGGGGCGAAGAGAAACTGCATCAACGCGTACAATCCGACCAGCCAGCCGAACAGATACGAGGCCCGGTCCACTCCGCCTCCGGCGAGTTGTTCGACGAGCCGCGGCAGGATCGGCACGACCAGCCCGATCCCGAGCACGTCGAGGAAGAGGGTGATGAAGATGAAGACGAGGGCCGGTTTGCGGGGAGTCATCGGAGGGGCCGGGGCGACCGGAAGCAGGGAAAGGAGATTTTCCGCGTCCCGGTGAACGCGTTCGCCTCACATCGACTCTTCGCTGAGTGGATGGAGCCGGTTGGTGAGGGGGAAGTAGGCTCGTTTCATCGTCGCACCGGCCTGCCAGACCCCGTGGATCATCTCGAGCGATTTCATGGCGCGCCGTCCGGAGCATTCGGGTTCGCGGTCGTCGGCGATGGAGGCGAGCCAGTCGTTCACGACGAGTCGGTTGGAGGCTTCGGTTCCGCTGAGTTTTTCGACGGGCTCGTGGTAGGGGTCCTCTTTCGCCGGCCAGCGTTGCCAGCGGTCTTCCCGGTCCGGCGAGGCGGGATCGCTCGCGACGAGGAGGGAAAGGGTCGGCGGCATTCCCGCGAAGAGGCGGGCCTTGCCATTTGTCCCGACAAATTCGATGCCCCAGGGACCGTGGACGGGGGAGAGGCGCTGGTCGCTCACGTAGGAGACATGCACCCCCGAATCCATCGCGAACTCGGCGTGGATGGCGTCTCCGAGAAGCGGGCCGAGGTCTTCTTTCTCGGAAACATGGGCGTCTTCGGCGATGACCGGTCGGCCCTCTTTGGTGATCTGTGCGGTGCAGTAGCTGGCCTCGCCGCCGAACCAGCGGACCAGGTCGAAAAGGTGGGTGCCGAGGACGAGGAGATCTTCCCCACCGGCGCGGTGATCCATCATGCCGAAGACCTTCATCTCGACGAGGTCGCCGATGAGTTCCTCCTTTTGTTCGTGGAACAGCGCTACATGCGGGTCGCAGCGCATCTGGTGAACGACGGCGATCCGGAGGTTTTTCTCCGCGGCGAGGGCGAGGAGTTCATCGGCCTCCTTCAAGGTGCGGCAGAGGGGACGTTCGCAACAGACGTGGGCACCGGCCTCGAGGGCGGCCTTGACCATCTCGTAGTGCTGATCGGTCCAGCGCGGGGCGACGGAGACGAGATCGGGCTTTTCCCGCTCCAGCATCTCGCGGTAGTCGGCGTAGGCGCGTTCGGCGCCGCTGCGGGCGTGAGATTCTTCGAGAGCCTCGGCTTCCCCGTCGGCGATGGCGACCAGCCGCACCCCGTCGAGGCGGCGGAAAAGGAGATCGAGACCGTGCCCGAAATTCCCTCGTCCGGTGTGACCGATGACGACGGCGCGATGGCCCTGGAAGACGGGCAGGGGGATTTCCTCTTCCTGCTCCTTCTCTTCCTTTGCGTCGTCGGCGGATTCTTCCGCGAGCACCGGCGGCTCGGGCGGGGGGGGCTCTTCCGTGCCGATGACCAGATCGGAGAGCGAATCGGAACGTTCCGTGATACCGACGGCTTCGACTTCCTCCTCCTCGATTTTTTCCCCGGTCGGCTCTTTGGGCGACTTGCCGCGGGACTTTCCGGTGCGGATCATCCCGGCGGCGGCCATGCCGGCGCTGCCATAGATCGCGTGCTGTTTCTGGGTGTCGTCGTCAGCCATAGTGGCGGCGATGGTAAACCTGTCGCAACTTTCCGGCAATGGCCAATTTTTTGGCGAGGCGGCGGACAAGTCCCCGACGGGGCTTCCGGCACCCGCGCGATTCCGGCGCTTTCCTCCTTTTCAGCCGGGAGGGGAGGGGCTATAACGTCGCTCCGATGGCCCCTCGTGTGTTTTTCTTTTTTCCCGTTTCCGTTTCCCGCGCGATCCGCCGGGTCCGCGTGATCGGCGCGTTGCTCGCCCTGGCCTTT
>CAYLJC010000126.1:0-7461 GCA_964383345.1 uncultured Akkermansia sp.
ACCGCCGGGGATCGGAGGCGTTTTGGACAGAGGCGAAGCCGTAGCCCCGAAGGGGATTTTTCCTGATCCTGTTCATCCTGTGATCCTGTCTGAAATTCGCGGAGCGGGGCGTAGGGGCGGCAGGCTCAGGATCGGGTGCGTCAGCACGGGCCACGGGCAGGATGCCCGTGCTACTTTTTGTCCGGTTCACCATGCCGGTGATGAGGTTGCGATGTCGCTCGCAGGTCGTTTCGACTTGATGGACGGGACCGGTCATCTTGGTGAGGGGGCGGGGTTGCGGGCATCATACCCGTATCGGAACTCCCCGACGAGACTTTTCACGCCCAAAAGCACGCAACAGGGGGAAGCAAAATCTCACCGCAAAAAAGCAAAACCGCGCCTCGCCACCCGAGAATATCCTTGACCTCGTGTCAAAAATCGGACGATCTTCCTCAAAACCGGGGACGCGCGGAAATGATCCGCACCATCCGGCCATCCGCCGCCTCTCGAGATCGCGCCTCACATGAATTCCGAATATCCCGTCACCCCACCCGCCCGCGAGGTGCATCACTACCATCGGCGCGGTCCGGATCCGGGACTCGCGGTGGTGCTGGAGTTGCTGCCGGGATTGTTCCTGCAGACCTTTGGCATCGGCAACATCTATGCGGGCAATGTCGTCGGCGGTATCCTCATGATGCTCGGCTACTGGACGACCTGTCTCGTGAATTTCCTGCTCTGCACCATTTTTATCGGTTTTATCACCTGGCCGCTGACCTGGATCGGCTTCATGATCTTCTGTCCGATCCTCGCAAACGGTGCCGCGAAACGCCGATAGCAGAGGAGGAAAGGCGGAATTGCGGTCAATTTTGCCCTTCAAACTTTCTCAGGACGATGGTATCCATGCGACCTTTCCACGGCTTGCGCCGTCAACAAGGCACCCGCCTGACACTTCCATAATACAATCCTGTTCCCAGCCGATATGTCCCTCCCATCCACATCCTCCCGCCCGAATCGTTCCCTGCCGAACCTGACCGCGAAGCTCCGCTGCGGCGTGATTCCCGCTCTGGCTCTCCTGGCCACGACCGCCTTTTCCGACCAGGGCGCAAAACCCAAGGGTTTCGACGGAAAACCGGCGGTGCAACCGGATCAACCTGTCATCCTTTACGACGGAGACAAGGTCAACGACCTGAGCCGGTTCTACACCTGGCTGCAAGAACACAAATACGAGGACCCGAACCGGGTCTTCACCGTGGTGGACCAGATCGACGGCGCACCCGCCATTCGCATCAGCGGACAGGACTGGGGTGGCATCGTCACCCGGCAGGCCTACAAAAATTACAAACTGGTCCTTGAGTTCCGCTGGGGCACCGTGACTTGGGGGAACCGGAAGGACCGCGCCCGGAACAGCGGTGCCCTGCTGCATTGCATCGGCGAGGACGGCAACTACAAAGCCGACTTCAACGCCCCCTGGATTGCCTCGGTGGAGTATGAAATCATGCAGGGTCGCACCGGCGACATCATCCTGGTGTCCGGCTACGAACGCGGTTCCACCGACCCCATCCTGCCCCGCCTGACGATGCAGGCGCAGCCCGAGGACCGCTACTGGGATCCCAAGGGGGAACCCCGCGAATTTGTTTCGAGAAAAGGCCATCTCCATTGGTATGGCCGGGACCGGGAATGGAAGGATGTCATCGATTTCTACGGCGACCAGGAGGTCGAAAAACCCACCGGAGAATGGAATCACGTGGAAGCTGTCATGAAAGACGGGGACCTGGTCTATTACCTCAACGGCGTCAAGGTCATGGAGGGAACCAAAGGCTCCCTGACGGAAGGAAGGCTGCTCTTCCAGTCGGAGGGTGCCGAGATTTTCTTCCGGAAGATCGAATTGCATCCCCTGGCCCCCTGATCTCCCTGGGAAAAGGAGGATGGAGAATGGAGGCTCTCGACTGATGAAGGCGATGCCGACTCCCGTCCCTTCCTCTCCGCCTCCCCCTCGGTCCGGCGGCCTCGCTTTCCTGAAAACCCTCGGACCGGGTCTGGTGGTCGCAGCGGCAGGCATCGGAGCGGGGGACGTCATCACCGCCACGGTCACGGGGGCACTCTTCGGCACCACCCTGGCCTGGGCCCTGCTGGCCTGCGTTCTTTTAAAATATGCCCTCAACGAGGGGCTGGCGCGCTGGCAACTCGCCACCGGGAGCACCGTGATCGAAGCCTGCGCGCAGCGTCTGCCGCGCTGGGTCTGCGCCTATTTTTTTCTCTATCTGCTGCTGTGGACCTTCTTTGTGGGCGGTTCGCTCTCCAACGCCTGCGGCCTCGCGGGGCACAGCCTGGTCCCGCAGATCCCGGTGTGGGCCTGGGGTGTGCTCCACTCGGCGGCGGCGGCGACGCTGGTGCTGCTGGGCGGCTTCGGTCTTTTCGAACGGATCATGAAGGTCCTCGTCGGTGCCATGGTCACGGCGGTGTTGGTCTGCGCCGTGCTGCTGGCCCCATCCCTGTCGGAGTTGCTGCGGCATCTCGTCTGGCCGGTGCTGCCGCCCGGTTCCGGGCCGTCGGTACTGGCTATCTTCGGCGGCATCGGCGGCAGCATGACGATGCTGTGCTACGGCTACTGGATCCGCGAGAACCACTGGAGCGGTCCCGGCTGCAAACGCGCCATGCGTGTCGACCTGTTGCTGGCCTATGTGGTGACCCTCGTCTTCGCCCTGGCCCTGACCGTGGTGGCGTCGGGCTGCAACGCGGTGGTCGCCCAGGGTCCCGGCATGGCCCTGGAGGTGGCGGCGCGGTTGGAGACCGTCCTGGGACCGGCGGGCCGCTGGACCTTCCTCGCCGGATTCTGGTGCGCGGTCTTCGCCGCGATGCTCGCGGTCTGGCAGGGGGTGCCCTATTTGTTCGCCGATTTCGTGACGAACTGGCGTCCGAAAAACCGGGACGCGGTGGAGGCGGTCCCGCCATCGTCCGAGACGTCATCGGACGGAGCGGTACCGGTGGATTTGAAAAAAACCCGCGCCTACCGTGGCTATCTGCTCTATCTCGCCGGGCCGCCGCTGGTGCTGCTGATCTTCGGCAGGCCGGTAGCCGTGGTGGTGGTCTTCGCGGTGATCGGTGCCTTTTTCATGCCTTTCCTCGCGGCCCTGCTGCTCTACCTGAACAACCGCCGCGACTGGAACCGCGCCCTGCCCAACGGGGTCTGGCACAATCTGGCGCTCGTCGTGGTCATCCTGCTCTTCGGCTGGATCGGACTGGTGGAACTGCGCGACGCGTTTTCCCGCTAATGCATTCCTTCTCATGAACTCCTCTCTCGTCATCGGCGGCGGCATTGTCGGCCTGGCCACGGCCTTGAAACTGAGGGAGCGCTTTCCCCGGGCGCGACTCATCGTGTTGGAAAAGGAGGTCGGAGTGGGACGACATCAGAGCACCCACAACTCGGGCGTGTTGCACTGCGGACTCTACTACCGGCCCGGCTCGCTCAAGGCGCGGATGGCGGTGGAGGGTATCCGGGAGATGGTGGCCTTCTGCCGTCGGCACGATGTTCCGCACGAAATCTGTGGCAAGCTGGTCGTCGCCACGAACGAGGAGGAGGTGCCGCGACTCGACGAACTGCTGCGGCGCGGCGCGGCCAACGGACTGACCGGACTGGAACGTCTCGGGCCGGAAGAAATGAAGCACATCGAACCTCATGCCGCCGGTCTCGCGGCGGCGCGCGTGCCGGAGGAGGGCATCGTGGACTACCGGGCCGTGTGTGACGCCATGGCCGCCGAAATCCAAAACCGGGGCGGCGAAATCGTCACCGGGGCGAAGGTCCTGCGGCTGAGCCGACACGGCGGCGGCAACGGCCATGGGGAATGGGTCGCCGTCACTCCCCGGGGCGAATACCGCGGCCAATGGCTCGTCAACACCGCCGGACTGCACTGCGACCGCGTCGGCGCGCTGGCGGGCGAGCGCCGCGAAGTGCGCATCGTGCCCTTTCGCGGCGAGTACTACGAGCTCACCCCGGAAGCGCGTCACCTCTGCCGCCATCTCATCTATCCGGTGCCGGACCCGGCCTTTCCTTTCCTCGGCGTTCACTTCACCCGCCTGATCGGCGGCGGCGTGGAGGCGGGGCCGAACGCGGTCCTGGCCTTCGCCCGCGAAGGCTACCGTGCGCGCGACATCGATCTGCGCGACCTGGCCGACGCCCTCGGTTACCCCGGTCTCTGGCGTTTCCTGCGCCGCCATCCCGGCATGGCCCTGACCGAGTTGGTGCGGTCCTTCAGCCGCGAGCGCTTCTGTCGCTCCCTGCAGCGCCTCGTTCCCGAGGTGCGGCCCGAGCATCTCGCTCCCGGCGGCGCGGGGGTGCGGGCGCAGGCCATGACCCCGCAGGGCGACCTGATGCAGGATTTCCACCTCCTCGCACGGGACCGCGCCCTGCACCTCCTCAATGCCCCCAGTCCCGCCGCCACCGCCTCCCTCGCCATCGGCGGCCATGTCGCGGCGATGATCGACGGGTAGGCGGGGGGAAAGAAACGACAGCTACCGAAATCGCCCCTTCAGGCGGCTTCGCAGTGGCAGATCGCACCGATACAGCCACATTGACCGCAGAGGTCGAAGCGTCCGCCGCATTTCGCCGGGAGCCCCTGGAGCACGCGCTGGATCCGGCAATGGCAGGCCCGGCAGCCGGTCCCCGCTCCCGTCACGGACATGACATCCTCCAGCGTTTTGACCATTCCGAAGGCCATCGCCGACCGGACCTCTCCCTCCGTCACCTTCGCGCAATGGCAAAGGAAATCACCGGCCGGCTGCGCGGGAGCGAAGCGACAGGTCGGGACGATGGGGGAGGTTTCGGTCTGCATGGTGTGGTGGCCTCGTTATTTGTCGGCGGCCTCGCCGAATTGCTGGGACAGATAGCGCTCCAGACCGACGCGTTGGATGAGATCGAGTTGGGTCTCGGCCCAGTCGATGCTCTCCTCCGACTCGACCACCATGCGCTCCATGAGATCGCGGCTGCCGGCGTCTTTCAACTCGATGCAGAGGCGCACGCCCTCGTTGTAGGTGGCGACTCCTCGGCTTTCGAGGCTGAGGCTGTCCTTGATCTGCTGCTGCGGATTTTCGCCCACGAGGATCTTGTCGTAACGGGCGATCTCCGGAACACCGTCGAGATAGAGAATGCGATCGATGACCTCTTCCGCATGTTTCATTTCCTCGATGGATTCCTCGTAGAAGTGGTCCGCCAGTGTATGCAAACCCCAGTCCCTGCACATCTTCGAACAGATGAAGTATTGGTTGATGGCAGTGAGCTCGATCGTGAGACCGGCGTTGAGGGCGTCGATGATTTCTTGATTACCTTTCATTCCAGAACTGAGGCGTCATTACCCATGGCGGTCAAGGAGACACTCTCAGTGGTATTTTGCGCGATAATGAGACTTACTTGCATTAGAGAAACAGCGCAAGAATTTTTCTCACGCTGAATCACGCCATGCGCGGATGCGGGGTACCGGGAAAATCGCGGGGACGAAAGCCCGTCCGGTCACTCTCAGGGATGCAGGCTCCCGATCAGTTTGCCCGCGAGGTCGGCGAACGCCGCCGAGATTCCGTTCTCCGCCGGATCAAGGGTTGCGATGGGGCGGCCCTGGTCGGCCCGCTCGCGCGTCGCGATGTCGAGGGGAATCTGTCCGAGGAGCGGCACCTCCAGACGGGCGGCTTCCTCGGCGCCGCCGCCACTGCCGAAGATGGGGTATTTGCTCCCGTGCTCACATTCGAACCAGGCCATGTTCTCCACGATTCCGAAGATGGGCACGTTGACTTTGCGAAACATGGAAGCGGCCTTGCGGGCGTCGATGAGGGCGACTTCCTGCGGGGTCGTGACGATGACGGTCCCGTCGACCGCGACCGTTTGGACGATGGTGAGTTGGATGTCGCCGGTCCCGGGAGGCAGATCGAGGACGAGATAATCGAGTTCGCCCCAGAGACACTGGCGGAGGAACTGTTGGGTGTAACGGGTCGCGAGGGGCCCGCGCACGATCACCGGGGAATCCTCGCCGAGGAGGAATCCCATCGAGATCGCCTTGATTCCGTGGGCCTCGATCGGGATGATCTCGTTCCGCTCGGTCGCCATGGGCTGCTGGTCGCTCGCCCCGAGCATGAGCGCGACGCTGGGGCCATAGAGGTCGCAGTCGCAGAGACCGACCCGGGCCCCGGTTTTGCTGAGGGCGATGGCGAGGTTCGTGGAGACGGTCGATTTGCCGACGCCTCCCTTGCCGCTCGCCACGGCGATGATGTGTTTCACCCCCGGAATGCTCGACTGGCCGGCCGCGGGATTTCCTCCGGTGACGGGGTCGGGGGGATCTTTGATATCGAATTCGATCGAGACCTCACCCACGCCATCGAGGGCCTGGAGGGCCGTTTCGATCCCTTCGTGGAGGCTCCGCGGCACGGCGGGGTCGCGGGTCGCGAGGCTGATGAAAACGGTGACGTCATTGCCCCGGAGGTCGATTCGTTTGACCAATCCGAAGGAAAGGATGTCTCTGCTAAAGCCGGGGTAATTGACTTTCTTCAGCGTTTCCCGAACCAAATCTTCCGTAATCATTTTTCTGCTGCGTTGCTCCTTTTCGATAGGCCAATACGGCGCGAAGTCCAAGATAGAAGCAGGAAAAAAGCAACCGGCCACTCCGACGCGCCGGTCCGCTTCCGCTCTTTCCGCGAATTTTCCGGTGGTTCCGTCCCGCCAAACGATTATCCGGTCGCTCCTCCTTCGGCGGAGGAAATCTTCTCGTGAATGGCCCGCTCCGCTTCCCGCACCGCCTCCCGGCGAATCACCGGAAGCTCGCGGAGAGGATCGCCGGGGCGGGACACGCAGGCGAGGAACTCGCGGGTGTACGCAAAACGCGGTTCGCGGAGGAGACGGGCGGCCGGTCCCGATTCGAGAATGGCTCCGTCATACAAAATCGCGAGCCGATCGGCGTATTGTTCCGCCCCGTGCGGGCTCCCCGTGCCGAGCAGGATGCCCATGCCGCTCTCCTCGCAGACCCGCCGAAGCAGTTCGAGAAACCGGGTCGCGTCGATCCCGTCGAGACCGGCGGTGGCCTCGTCGCACAGAAGGAGCCGCGCCCCCACCATCATCGCCCGCATCACTAGGAGTCGCTTCACGGTCAGGGGAGAGAGATCATCCGGCGACTGCGGGAGGATCCGCTCCGGCTCCATCAGGCCGACGCGATAGAAATAATCACTCCACTCTTTTTCCCCCCGCACCCCCGCCTCGCGGCCCCCCATGCGCATGCCATCGCGGAGCCACCCGCGCACCGTGCGCCCCGGGGGGAACTGTACCGCGGGGTCCGCCGAAATTACCGCGACGGGTCCGCGCCGCAGATCCCGCCACTGGCGGGACGTCAGTCCGAAGAGATCACGGCCCTCCAGAAAAAGACCGCCGCCGAGACGTTTCACCCGCGGTCCCGCCGCGCCCGCGATGAGCCGGATGAGGAGGGATTTACCACTCCCGCTTTCGCCCGC
>CAYLJC010000127.1:0-7413 GCA_964383345.1 uncultured Akkermansia sp.
CTGCTCGCGGACTTCGCGGCGCCGCTGATCGAGAACCGCACCGTCGATGAGTGGGAACGGGAAAGGAAGCGGGTTTGCTCTTGGCGGAACCCGGCTCTTTTCTATTCGATTTCCTTCTCCCCCGCTCAGTAGCGGTAGAGTTCGGGCTTGTAGGGTCCCTCCACGGGAACGCCGATGTATTTGGCCTGGTCGTCGGTGAGTTTGGTGAGTTTCGCTCCGATTTTCTCGAGGTGAAGACGGGCGACTTCCTCGTCGAGCTTTTTGGGAAGAACGTAGACCCCGGGGGCATAGGTTTCTTTGTTTTTCCAAAGATCGATCTGCGCAAGGGTCTGGTTGGTGAAGCTGTTGCTCATCACAAAACTCGGATGTCCGGTGGCGCAGCCGAGGTTGACGAGACGACCTTCGGCGAGCATAAAGAGTTGCTTGCCGCCGGGCAGATCATAGCGATCCACCTGGGGTTTGATCGTGGTTTTGGTGACTCCCTCGTGGTTGTTGAGTTTGGCGACCTGAATCTCGTTGTCGAAATGGCCGATATTACAAACGACGGCCTGGTCTTTCATCGCCAGCATGTGATCGAGGCGGATGATGTCCTTGTTGCCGGTGGTGGTCACGTAGATGTCGGCCCAGCCGAGGGTGTCCTCGACGGGGAGAACGCGGTAGCCTTCCATCGCGGCCTGGAGGGCGCAGATGGGGTCGATCTCGGTGACAACCACCTGGGCGCCGAAACCGCGAAGGGTCTGGGCGCAGCCCTTGCCGACATCTCCGTAACCGCAGACCACGGCGACCTTGCCGGCGATCATGACGTCAGTGGCGCGTTTGATGCCATCGACGAGCGACTCGCGGCAGCCGTAGAGGTTGTCGAATTTGGACTTGGTCACCGAATCGTTCACGTTGATCGCAGGGACGCGGAGTCTGCCGGTCGCGGCCATCTGGTAGAGGCGGTGGACGCCGGTGGTGGTCTCTTCGGAAACCCCTTTCCAATCTTTGAGGAAATTGGTGAACTTGAGCGGGTCCTGTCCGTGGATGCGGCGGAGGAGGTTTTTAATGACCTCTTCCTCTTCGCTCTCGGAGGGACTGTCGAGGAAAGAGCGGTCGCCTTCCTCTAGTTCGGCTCCCTTGTGAATGAGGAGGGTCGCGTCGCCGCCGTCATCGACGATGAGCTGCGGTCCTTTGCCGTCGGGCCAGGTCAGGGCCGCTTCGGTGCAATCCCAGTATTCTTCCAGGGTCTCGCCTTTCCAGGCAAAAACGGGCACCCCGGCGGCGGCGATCGCGGCGGCGGCGTGGTCCTGGGTCGAGAAGATGTTGCAACTGCACCAGCGCACGTCGGCACCGAGTTCCACGAGGGTCTCGATGAGGACGGCGGTCTGGATGGTCATGTGCAGGGAACCCATCACGCGGACTCCCTGAAGCGGCTTTTCAGCGGCATACTTGGCGCGGGTCGCCATGAGGCCGGGCATCTCGTGCTGGGCCACTTCGATTTCCATACGCCCGAAATTGGCGAGACCGATATCGGCCACTTTGTAGTCTTCTTTGATCGCGGTTGCGGTGCTCATGTCTTTTTCTCTCTTTTAAAGATGGGTTCCGGCCTCACGCGCAGGCGCTCCTGAGGGCGTCGGCCTTGTCGGTTTTTTCCCAGGTGAGGGAGTCGGTGTCGTCTTCGCGACCAAAATGGCCGTAGTTGGTGGTCTTGCGGTAGATGGGACGCAGCAGGTTCAGTTCACGGATGAAGTCGGCCGGCTTGAAGGAGAAGATCTCCCTGATCGCCTTGATGATCTTGGCGTCGTCCACCTGATTGGTCCCGAAGGTATCGACGTGGATGCTGACGGGTTGGGGGTACCCGATGGCGTAGGCGAGCTGCAGTTCGCAACGGTCCGCGAGGCCCGCGGCAACGACGTTTTTGGCGACGTAACGCGCCATGTAGGCGGCGGAGCGGTCCACTTTGCTCGGGTCCTTGCCGGAAAAAGCACCGCCACCGTGCCGGCCCATGCCGCCGTAGGTGTCAACGATGATCTTGCGTCCGGTCAGTCCGCAGTCTCCCTCGGGGCCACCGATGATAAACAGGCCCGTGGGGTTGATGTGGTATTCGGTCTCGGAAGTGAGGAGTTCGCCGGGAATGACCGCTTCGATGAGTTCTTTTTTCAGGATTTCGCGGATCTCGGCGGTGGTGATGTCGGCGGCGTGCTGGGTCGAAACCACCACGGCGGTGACGCGGGTGGGTTTGCCGTCCACATATTCCATCGAGACCTGGGTTTTGGAGTCGGGACGCAGCCAACCGTGCTGGCCGCTCTTGCGAAGATCGGTGATGGCCCGTCCGAGTTGATGCGAATAGGCCACTGGTGCGGGCATGAGCGAGGGGGTCTCGCGCACGGCATACCCGAACATGATGCCCTGGTCACCCGCACCCTGCTCGGCGGTTTCTTTTCCGTCGGCGGCGGCGGCGTCCACGCCTTGGGCGATGTCGGGGGACTGCTGGCCGATGGCGTTGAGCAGGAAAAAGGAATCGGCGTTGAATTTGCAGTCGGCATTGGTGTAGCCGATTTCGACGATGGCCTCCTTGACAACTTCGCGGTAATCGAAGGTCGCGCCGGTGGTGATTTCGCCGCCGAGAACCACGACATTGTCTTTCACCATCGTTTCACAGGCGACCCGCGAGGAGGTATCCTGCCCAAAACACGCATCGACGATAGCGTCGGAAATCGTGTCACACACTTTGTCGGGATGACCTTCGGTCACGGACTCGGACGAAAAAATATAGGAGTTTGCCATGTCGTATTTACAAATCTTGATTCGTTGATAAACTAATCCGCCCAATCATGTCGTCAATTTTAAAATCACTGCGTTTGATTGCGGACCCGACCCGCCTGCGCATTCTCAACCTGCTGCGGCGCGAAGATCTCTCGGTGGTGGAGCTGCAGGACATCCTTGGAATGGGGCAATCGCGGATTTCCTCCCAGCTCTCGCAGTTGCGGCTCGCGAAGCTGGTAACGGACCGGCGCTCGGGAAAAAACATCATTTACACCTTCGGCAGCGACGAAACGGAACTCGACGAGAGGCTCCTGCAGGCGCTCGATCTCGCCATGTCGGATGTCGCGGAAATCGCCGAGGATGTCGCCGCCCTCGAGCTGACCCTCGCAAAACGCAAGGACAAGGCCCGCGCTTACTTCGACGCCCTCGCGGGCAAATTCGGACGCACCTATTGCCCCGGGCGGTCCTGGAAAGCGCTTGCCGAGACGCTTCTGAAACTGATGCCGCCCATGGTCATCGCCGATCTCGGCGCGGGCGAGGGCACCTTTTCCCAACTCCTCGCGCAACGGGCGGAAAAGGTCATCGCGGTGGACAATTCGGAAAAAATGGTCGAATTCGGAGCGTCGGTCGCCCGGGAGAACGGCTACCGCAATCTCGAATACCGCCTTGGCGAGATCGAGTCGCCCCCCATTGAGAAAGGCACCGTGGATCTCGCTTTTTTCAGCCAGTCGCTGCACCACGCGGAGCATCCCGACCGCGCCATCGCTGCAGCTCATGACATCCTCAAGCCGGGCGGACGCATCATCATCCTCGATCTGCTGCGGCACCAATTCGAAGACGCCCGCGATCTCTACGCGGACATCTGGCTGGGATTTTCCGAACTGGATATCTCCCGTTTCCTGAAAGGCGCCGGGTTCCGCGAGATCGAAATCTCGGTGGTGGATCGCGAGGCCGACCCGCCCCATTTCCAGACGGTGATGGCGCTGGCGCAAAAGTGAGGCTAGGTTTCCCGGAAATCGCGGACACTTCCCCCCGCACCTTTTTCCCCGGCCCGCGCGTCTCCCTTGCATCGTGTTTTCCTTTTCTCCATCCGCCTTTTTCACCGGCGCATCCGCGTTGTCCCCGGCTCTCGCCCTGGTATTCGCGGTTGCGGTGATCCCGCCCGTCCCGGTTCGAGCGGACTGGCGAATCGAAGACCAATCTCCGGCGCAGAGTCCCGGTTCCCCGCTCGTGATTGAGAAAAAAATCGTCCGGCACGCCGGGGAGACCGGCCTTTTTTCCTCTCGGCGCATCGATCTGGTCTGGTTCCACGCCTCGGATTTCACATTCCAAGTCATCGACAACGGACCGGCCGGGGCCCCGCGCTACCCGGACATCGGAACGGCGATGCGAACGCACGGCTGCATCGCGGGATGCAACGGAGGTTTTTTTCTGAAAAACCACGACCCCTCCGGTCTCATGATCGCCGACGGAACGGCGCTGGGCCGCTTCGGCAAGGGCGCCCTCCTCAGCGGGGTGGTTCTTTCGAGCGGGAACCGAAACCCCTATCTTCTACGGCGGGCCGAGTACGACAAGGACAAATACAAGGCCACCGATCTCCTCCAGGCGGGTCCTTTTCTCGTCGATCAAGGAGCCACCGTCCGGGGGCTCTCCCGGGAAAAATCGCGGCGACGCACCTTTCTCCTCCACGACGGGGGAAAATGGTTCGCCTTCGGTCTTTCCGACGCCTTCACTCTCGCCGAACTGGGCGACCTCCTCGCCAGGCCCGCCTTTTCCCCCTCGCGAAAAATCCATCGCGCCCTCAACCTCGATGGCGGCACCTCGTCGGGTCTCTACTACGAACGCGGCGGCGAACGGGAACCCCACCTGGTCGAACCCTACAAAACGGTGCGCAACTTCATCGGGATCGTCCCGCGAGCGCGTCCCCGCTGAACCGCCCGAACTCTCCCGAAGAAAAAGCGGCTGTAACAAAACGGGGATCCGGGGATATACTTCCTCGTGAGCGAAATGGAAAAGGACGAGGAGAAGGAGGCGGAAAGCGAACTCGTCCTCCGCGTGCAAAAGGGCGATCTCGATGCCTTCGAGCAACTCCTCGAACTGCACAGCTCGCACCTGCGTGCCTTCGTCGCGATGAAACTGCCCGTCCCCCACCTCATAGATGAAATCGCCCACGAGACCTTCGTCTTCTCGCACCGTCATATCATGGACTTCAAGGTCGGCACCGATTTTGGAAAATGGCTCCGCGCGATCGCTTTCAACCTCATCCGCAAAGAGACCTTGCGCCACCAGCGCCTCGCGCGGAACAAAGACAAATTCCTCGAACACCACCTCGTCCAGCAATCGCTCCGGGGCGATTTGTCCCCCGATCTGCCTTTGGTGAATTTTCTCGAAGAATGTCTCAACCGTCTCCCCGAACAGCAACGCAGGTTGCTGGATCGCAAGTACGCCCTCTCGGAATCCTCCCGCGAGATCGCGAATCACTTCGGGCAGAGCGAGGCCTGGGTGCGGACCACCCTCTGCCGGGTTCGCACCACCCTGCGTCAATGCATCGAACAAAAAATAAGCAGCTCTCCGGAGCTTCTCTGACCTTTCCCCCTCCGACCCACCCCTGCTGTGAACTCCGAACACCTGGAAGCGTATCTCTCTGGCGAACTCGACGAAAAAGGTCGAGGTCAGGTGGAGCATGTCCTCCGCCATGACAGCGATCTCCGTGCCAGTTTTGTGGTCCAGGCGCAGATGGAAGCGGCCCTCCGGATTCTTTTGGGAGGCTCGGCGGAAAAAGAAAAGGCGAGCTTCCACGAGGGTGTCCTCGCCCGCCTCCGCGGGGAAGGGGTCGGCGACCACCGCGGTTTCGCCAAATCCGTCCTCACCGAGATTCTCGAAGAACGCGAAGGGCTCCGGCCGCTGCGCTGGCCGCTCCTGGTCAAAACCGGGCTGATCTCCGCCGCCGCCTCGATCGGACTGCTCCTGCTCTTGCAAACCATCATTTTCGACGGGAACGGCCCCGGAGTCATCCAAACCCGCGCCGCTCACTCCGCCGACGGGTTCCCCGCCCGCATCGAAAGGAGCGAGAACCTGCACTGGGCCGAAGGCACCGCCGCCCGCATCCGCGACGACGGGTGGCTCTCGGCGGGGCTCCTCGAGGTGGAATCCGGCACCCTCCTGATCACCTTCAACTCCGGTGCCACCGCCCTCGTGGAAGGGCCCGCCCAAATCAGCATCGAATCAAACAACCGTATGTTTCTCCAATCGGGTCGGCTCACCGCAGAGGTACCGCCCGCCGCCTCCGGCTTCACCGTCAACACCCCCCGCCTCAACGCCGTCGATATCGGGACCCGCTTCGGCGTGACGGTGGAAGAGAACGGGGATTCCGAACTCCACGTCATGGAGGGCGAAGTCAAAGCCAGCCGGACCAGCGGCAACTCGGTCGCCACCCTCGTGCGCGAGGGCCTCGCCCTGCGGGCCGACAGCCGCACCCGCAGCGAGCTGCAACCCGTCCCCTACGCCGGCGATCACTTCACCCTGCGACTCGGCAGCCCCAGCATTCCGCAGCCCGCCCTGCGCTATCTCTTCGATGAGACGGCGGGGGCATTGGTGGAGGACTCCGGCGCGCAGCCCCTGTTTGACGCCCGCATCACGGCTCCCGGGGAACTGGATCGTTCGCCCCGCCGCGGTCCCGGAAAGAAGGGCGGCGGCCTCGTTTTCCAACCCGGTGAAGCCATCGAAGTGCCTCTCTCCCGGGATTTCCGGCTCGAAGCCCCCCACACCATCGCCTTCTGGGTGAAGTTCCCGCCCAAAATCGGGGAGAACGAACAGGAACAGATTCTCCAGTACGGACGCGAAGGTCTCGCCTGGAAAGTAAGCTGCAACCTCGAGCCCGGACGCGGGGTGCGAGGGGCGCTCAAAGTCGCCTGCCCGGATGGCCATGTCATCGGAAGCACCGATCTCGCCGACGGGAACTGGCACCATGTCGCCTATCGCTTCATCGGCGGCGGCGACAGCGCGATCACCTCTCATCTGCAACTTTTCGTCGACGGAACCCCCGAAACCCTAAGCGATTCCCAATCCGGCGCGATGCCCCGGGGCAGGGTCGGCCACCTGCGGCTCGGGGGCGGCCCGCGGGAAGGCTTCCACGGCTGGATCGACGAACTGGTCATCTACCGCGAAGCCATCTCGACCCCGGCCATGCAACATCTCCTCGAATGATTCCCGCGTCCGCCCTCACTCCCATCCCATTGCCCCCATTGTATTTCCGCCGACTTTTGTTATAATCTCCATAAATCACGCCTCTTTTTTTTGTCACAAAACGTCTTCGTCGAGTTATTCCCTGTAGAACCCTATCGTTTCATCCGTTTTCCAATCCCAATGACTACCCGAACTTTCAAAACTCTGTGGCTCGCCCTCACCGGCGGGCTTGTCCTGACGATGGCATCCGTATCGTCCGTGCAGGCGGAAATGCGCACCTGGACCTCGGCCGACGGAAAAACCCTGCAAGCCGATTTCGTCGGCACGGCCGGTGCCGGGGCCAATGCCGTCGTCAAACTGAAGCTCGCCGACGGTTCCGTCACCAGCTATCCCATCGCCAAACTGAGCGAAGCCGACCGCCTTTTTGTGAAAGGGAACCTGCCGACCGATCCCGCCGCCCTCGCCGCCGAAATCGACAAGCTC
>CAYLJC010000128.1:0-7367 GCA_964383345.1 uncultured Akkermansia sp.
CCGCCATCCTCAACGTCGTCGGACTGACCCCGCGACACATCGGCCCCGACACCCCTTTCCTCCGCCGCTTCGTCGCACGGGAGGAAAACCGTCTCCTCCACATCACTCCGCAACTCCCCGCCGTGACTTCGACGATGCAGGCGACCTTCCTCACCGGACGCTCCACCGGCGGACACGGGATCGTCGCGAACATGTGGTACGACCGGGCCTACGCCGAACACCGCTGCTGGAAACAATCCAATCATCTCGTCGAAGGCCGCAAGCTCTGGGAGCAGATCCGCGAGGAGAACGATCCCGCCTACACCTGTGCGAAGGTCTTCTGGTGGAACAACATGTACTCCAGCGCCGACTATCAGATCACCCCCCGCCCGATCTATTGCGCCGACGGGAAAAAAGTCTTCGACGTGCAGACCTGGCCGATCCAATTGGCGAAAAAAATGAAACGCAAGCTCGGTCCTTTTCCCTTCCCCGCCTTCTGGGGACCCGCCGCCGGGATCGCATCCAGCGAGTGGATCGCCCGCTCGGCGAAATGGTTCGAGGAACGATACTCCCCGAACTTGAATCTCGTCTACCTGCCCCATCTCGACTACAACCTCCAGCGTCTCGGACCCGATGCGCCGGAGATCCCGGCGGACCTCAACGCCATCGACAGGATCGTCGCGGATCTCGTCGGCTTCCTCGAAACACGCGGCGTCCGGGTCGTGCTCCTGAGCGAATATGGCATCACGGCGGTGGACCGGCCCATCCACCTCAACCGGATCTTCCGGGAAAAAGGGTGGCTCTCCTGGCGCGACGAACTGGGGCGCGAGATGCTCGACCCCGGCAATTGCAAGGTCCTCGCCATCCCCGATCATCAGGTCGCCCACGTCTACGTGAACGACCCCGCCCTGCTCGACGAGGCCGCCGCGACACTGCGGGATATCGAGGGCGTCACCGATGTCCTCACCCGCGCGGAACAGGACGAGCGCGGTCTGCTCCACGAGCGCAGCGGCGATCTCCTCGTCGTCTCCGACGAACGCAGTTGGTTCACTTATTACTATTGGAAAAGCGACCGCAAGGCCCCCGACTATGCCCGCTGCGTCGATATCCATCGCAAACCGGGCTACGATCCGGTCGAGCTTTTTATCAACCCGAAGTTCTGGTTTCCCAAACTCAAGGTGGCCTGGCGGCTCGCCCGAAAATTCCTCGGATTCCGCATCCTGATGGATCTCATCCCCCTCGACGCCACTCTCGTGAAAGGTTCCCACGGCTGCATTCCCAAGGATCCCGCCGACCATCCGGTGCTGATCGGGGCTTTCCCCCACCACGCCGATGGCGCGACCATCGAAGCCACGGAGGTCTACGAAACGCTGCGGGTTTTCTGTCTCTGTGAGGAGGACGGAGGCGGGGAAGACGGGGAAAAATGAAGCTTCCCGGCCCGCCCGGATCTTCACTTCATTTCCTCGAACATCGCCGAGGCGGCCCCGAGGCCGTCGCGCAGCATCATGAAATCGCCGCAATTCGCCAACATCCCGGCTCCCTGGGCGCGCCGCTTTTTCATGTCCTCCACCGTGCCGGCGGGAATGGCCCAGGCCACGCCGTTCTGTTTGCAAGCGGCCGCGACCCGCTCGATCGCCGCCTCCAGCAGGACCCCGTCGTTGTCACCGGCCAGTTGGTAGCGCAGCCCGAGATCCCCCGGCCCGATGAAGAGCATGTCCACACCGGGCACCGCGGCGATCTCTTCGACGTTCTCCACGGCCTCGGGCGTCTCGATCTGGAGGACCAGAAAGGTCTCGCGATTGGCCCACTCCGTGTACTCGATGTTGTTCGAAGTGATGCGGTAGTCCGAGTCGAATCCGGCGTTGTCGAGTCCGCGATCCCCCAGCGGCGGGAACTTGACCGACTGGACCAGATCCCGCGCCTTCGCGGCGGTGGAAACGTGGGGAATCATGATCCCGGTGGCACCGTCCTCGAGGTAGCGATAGAGACCGGTCTTTTCGAGAGTGGGAGCGCGGAGTAGGCAGTCGATATTGTAGAGGCGGAAATGGGCCAGAAGCGCTTGCAGCTCACGGTATTCGAAGCCGCGATGCTCTAGGTCGAGCCAGATACAGTCATAGCCGGCTCGCGCCGCGTGGGCGATGTAGGGCGGGATGTTGTTGCCGAGGTTGGCACAGCGGGCGAGTCCGCCTTCGCGGATGCGTTTCAGGGTTTTGCTTTGTCTCATTGGGATAATTGTAAAAGGGTTTGGGCGGCGCGCACCCGCGCATCCGGGAAAGGATCATCAAGCATGGCCTCGAGCCGTGCCTGGGTCAAATAGGCTCTGGCATCGCCCGCGAAAGTGGCGGCATAGGTGCGAATGGCAGGATCGGGATCTTCCAGGTCACGGGCCAGCAAAGCGAGTCCCTCGGCATCACCGAGGGCGGCGAGGGCGTTGACGACATAGCCGTGGATGACCGGCGAGGGAGCGTCGGCAAGGCGTCGGCGGAGCGGCTCGATATCGCTCTCGTCTCCGATGATTCCCAACACCCACGCGGAAATCTTCAGTCCGTCGGGGTCCGCTCCGTCACGGCTCTCGCGGAGGAAAGCGAGGGCCTCGACATCCCCCTGACGCGCCAGCGCCGCCGACGCCATCAGCCGCAGGACGATATCTCCGCCGTTTTCAAAGCGCTCCCGCATGACGGCCTCGTCGCCGACTTCGTTGACCTTGTAGAGACTCTCGGCGGCGTGGGTGTGACCGTAGGGATCGGGGTGGGAAAGGATTTCCGTCAGGACCGCGACCGGCTCCCTTTTTCCCGCCCGGACCAGTTCGCGGGCGATCCCGCAGAGACGACGAGCGTCTTTTTCCGTTTCCAGTTTCGGCTCGAGAAACTCGATCACCTCGTGACCGAGTCCGGCGAGGGTGAGTCCTTCGGCCGCGTGCATCGAAACCCAGAAATCCTCTTCCCCGGCGGCCCGCATTCCTTCGCGCAGCACCGTGATCGCCTTGCCTTCGATCGCCTGGCTCAGTTTCATGCGCGTCACCGGAGGCGGTTCAACCGAACACGAGACGAAGGCCAGCGAGACAAGGGCGGGAGCGGTCAGAATCCATCCGGGGCGAAGGCGAAAAAGTCTTTTCATAGGGTGATACCGGAGTGTCCCCCGCAGGGGAAAAACACTCGAATCGGAAATCAGGATCACACCGGAATCGTGACCGGCGCGACGCCTCCTGTCGAGACCGCAATTACGCTTCCTTCCCGCGCTCGCTCGACCGACATGGCCCGTTGACAAATCCCCTGTTCTGCGCTACGCCCTGCGCACGCCATTCCCCACGATCCGCCCCTGCCTCCCGCATGAATCCTGTGCTCACTTCGGTCGGATTACTTTGCCTCAGCAATCTCTTCATGACCTTCGCCTGGTATGCCCACCTCCGGGAAATGGGGCACAAACCCTGGATCCTCGCTGCTCTCGTGAGTTGGGGCATCGCCTTTTTCGAATATATGCTCCAGGTTCCCGCCAATCGGATCGGCCACACCGTCATGTCCGTGGGCCAGCTCAAAATCCTCCAGGAAGTCATCACCCTCACGCTCTTTGCCCCCTTCGCCGTGTTTTACCTCAAGGAGCCTCTCAAGCTCGATTACCTCTGGGCCGGACTCTGTCTCCTCGGCGCCGTCTACTTTGTTTTTCGCAGTGAATGGACGACCGCGTGATTGGAACAACTTTTTCCAGCATACCGGGGGAAGATCGCTTACCATCGGCCTGAATAACTATGGAAAACTTCCAACTGATTCTTGTTTTTTTCCTCCTTGTGGCGGTTTTGGTTGCTTTTGTCAAAGAGTGGTGCTCACCCGATATGGTGGCTATGGCCGCCCTCGCGATTCTCATCGTGACCGGAACCATCAGCGAGAGCGATGTCGCTGCGGTCTTCAGCAACAGCGCCCCCCTCACCATCGGAGCGATGTTTGTCTTGAGCGCGGCCCTCACCCGCACCGGAACGATCGAGCGGATCGCCCGTCTTTTCACCCGCGCAGCCGGGAAGAGCGAGATCAAGGCGATCCTCCTCCTCGCCCTCATCGTCATCCCGCTCTCGGGCCTGATGAACAACACGCCCATCGTCGTTGTATTCCTGCCCGTCTTGCTCAGCTTCGCCCGCACCACCGGGGTCAAGGCCTCCCGACTGCTCATTCCCCTCTCCTTTTTCTCCATCCTCGGCGGCACCGTCACCATCATCGGCACCTCCACCAACATCCTTGTCTCGGGCGTGGCGGTGGAACAAAATCTCGCCCCCTTCGGCATCTTCGAAATCACCGGTCTCGGCTTGATCTATGCGGCGGTCGGAGCCGCTTACATGCTCCTGGCCGGACGCAAGCTCCTCCCCAACCGCGAGACCCTCTCCTCGCTGCTCTCCAGCGAGGACACCCGCAGCTTTTTCACCCACGCCGTCGTCCTGGAACACTCCCCCATGCTCGGCAAACCGCTCTCGGAAACCGCGCTCGGAAAAAGCCGCTCGATCCGCATTTTCGAAGCCATCCGCGAAGGCCACCGCATCGACGACACCCCCATCGACGAACTCGTTTGCCAGCCCGGCGACATCCTCGTCCTCACCGCCCCCTCCCGCGGCATCGCCCGGATTCAGGAAATGAACGGCCTCGATTTTGGCTCGGAAAGCCACTCCGAAACGCCGATGAACCCCGCCTCGCTCCGTCTCGTCGAGGCCATCGTGGGGCCGCAGTCGAGTTTCATCGGCCGCTCCATCCACCAACTCGGCTTCCGCCGCCGCTACGGCGTCCGTGCCGCCGCCGTCCACCGCCGCGGCGTCCATCTCCAGGAAAACTTCCTCGATGTCCCCTTCCGCTTCGGCGACACCATCATCTTCGAAGGACCCGAGGGAAATCTCTCGCGGATGCAGGATGACGAAGATTTCCTCAGCCTCAGCGAGACCCGCGAAAGGGCCTTCCGCAACGAAAAAGCCCCCCTCGCCATCGGCGCGATCCTCGCCGTGGTCATTCTGGCCGCCTGCAACGTCCTCCCCATCGGAACCATCGCCATCGCCGCGGCGGTGTTTGTCGTGATCACCCGCTGCCTCGACATCCGCGACGTCTACACCTCGGTCGACTGGAGCATCCTCTTTCTCATTTTCGGCATGTTGGGCCTGGGCAAGGCGATGGACAATGTCGGAGCGGGCGAAATCATCATCAACAGCGCTGCGGGACTCCTCAGCCAGTATTCCCCGATCGTGATGCTCGCCGCCATTTATCTGATCGCCTCCCTCGTCACCGAAATGGTGACCAACAACGCCGTCGCCATTCTACTGCCCCCCATCGCCATCGGAGTGGCCCATTCCATCGGAGTGGACCCGCGCCCTTTTGTCGTCGCGGTGATGTTCGGAGCCAGCGCCAGTTTCATCACTCCCATCGGCTACCAAACCAATACCTATGTCTTCGGGGCGGGAGGATACCGTTTCACCGATTTCGTCAAAATAGGCACCCCCCTCTGCTTCATCCTCTGGATCGTCGCGGTGATCTTCATCCCGATCTTCTGGCCTTTTTATCCGTGAGAACCCGCATCAAGTGCGATTCCGCGGCGTCGGCGGGGGAAAGTCCGGTGAAGACCATTCGATCTTTGACACCTTTGCCGTTGCGAACCCTTTCGCTCTTCCTGGGAATCCCGTGAGCTTGGATTTGGGATAATTAAAGAAAGATGTCCCGATTTTTATTTTTCTGGATTTTTTAGTGAATCTGGTTTCAATGCGCGATGTCCGGTCGTGCAAAAAAACCGTAACCTCTTGACATGGCGGGCCAAAACCGGTTTTCTGGACGATGCCTGCCGTCTCGGATAGCGTAAAAATATCGATAGCGAAGTGGGCTATGAATACTGTTGACGGAAGAAAACGGACGAAGTTGCACTCTAGGCCAAGACGATGAATCCTATTACACTAGATTCTCTTCCACTCTGGAATATTGCCTATTCGATCCGGATTCATGTCCAGAGCTCGTCGTTCTACTACTCCGCGCACCCGATTCCCGATGCCGAGTCCCTCACGATCATATCGGCAGTGGAGCAGATTTACCTCACAGAGGGAATGATGCAGTCGTTTCTTCGTGAGCCGGAACCAAATGAGATATTTGCGGCAGACATGCGCAAGTGGGGCATTGTCCAAGCGCTTGTTGTGCAGCAGGACGCCGTGGACTTTCTGGCCCTGGCCGTCAATTGTCCACAGCTTCGCCCAAAGCAACATTCAGATCTCCGCGTAATACGCGAGGATCTCCGAAATAGGTACGTTGGACATCCCGTTGTTGATCGGGATTCTACGAAATTTGTCGTAACGGCGAGCAGTGGCAACCATGAGGCGTGCTTTCTGGAACTGTCTTCAGGCGATCTGTCTGTGCGTCGATTTGACCTGCGAAAAGCGATTGAATTGCAGCGCAAGATTCTCAATGAGTTTCTTGCCCAGACGAGAGACCGAATTATGAGCGAGGAAGAATTATATCGAGAGCAGTTGCGCGAAGCCAGCCCATTGGATGTGGTCTTGCACTCAACCTTTGACTACAACATCGAAAAGGCCTTCCCGAATGAACAGTATCAAGCAGGTCACTTCTCCGAGGAGATTGTCAGGCAGGTTGAGACTTTCCGGCAAGCGTTCGAAGCCGTTGGCAGACTGAACGAGATTGTGGGTGGCGACGTAAGTGCGATGGAATATGCCGCTCTGCAGGTGAAGTTGTTTCATAGTTCAGCCGAGGCAGACAGGCGCTTTACGGATCAAGACGTAAGGATTTTCTTGGGCTTTTTGTCCCATACCTACCGGCGCCTGCAAGAGTATGCTCGGGAGATTCGAGAAGAACTGAATTGGAAGGCCGAGACTTAGGTCGGCCAAGCGATCGAACTAACCGCCAATCGGGTCCCCGCGACTGACTGAGTAACGGCTCAGCCAGCCGCAGGTCCCACACCACCCTGCCTACGGCTCCGTAGAGGGCGGTTCCCATCAGACGCGGGCGTCCGGCCCGCAGTGGAGAACGATCCAGATCGCTTTGACTCCGCTGCGTTCCGTCCATGCGCTCACTCTTCGGCTTCGCTTCGCCCGAAAGGCCGGGTGGTTTTCTCCTGTGAAAAAATCGTCCGCGCCGCCGCGACGTCCCGAAGAATCTGTTCCTGCAGGGCCTCCAATCCCTCGAATTTTTGCTCGGGGCGGATGAAATCGACAAACTCGATCTCAAGGTCTTCGCCGTAAATCTCGGCATCGAGGCCAAAGAGGTGCACTTCGAGGAGTCGTTTGCCCTCGCCGCCCTCGACGGTGGGTCGGTAGCCGAGATTGGCCACCCCGTTCCACGAGTCCCCCGAACCCGTCGCGCGCACTGCGTAGACTCCGGTGGGCGGCAACTGCTCGCTGTGAACGGTGAGGTTCGCGGTGGGAA
>CAYLJC010000129.1:0-7360 GCA_964383345.1 uncultured Akkermansia sp.
TCCGTGACAAACAACACCTCCTGCCCGCGAGCCAGGGCGGAGGGACCATGGAAAGAAATTTGCGCCAACGAGGAAACAAATTTGGGGAATTTCCCTTCCCGCACGATGCGCAATTCCCCATCCTCCACCGCCACCTCTATCCCCCCGGCGCGAAAACTGCAACAAAACACGAGCCGCCGCGCGCTCTGGGCGATGTTCATGAATCCGCCGACCCCGGCGAAACGCCCCGCGAAACTCGCCACGTTGACACTGCCCTGTGCGTCGATTTCCACCGCCCCGAGAACCGCGAGATCGAGTCCGCCGCCGTCGTAAAAATCGAATTGCGAAGGCTGGTCGATGATCGCCTCGGGCAGATGACTGCACCCGAAGCTCAGACCCGACGCCGGAACCCCTCCGATGGGACCACTTTCCACCGTGAGGGTGAAATCCCCCAGCCGTCCCTTCTCGGCGGCGACCGCGGCGACGGTCTCGGGCAGCCCGATCCCGAGATTGACGATGTCGCCGGGACGCACCTCGCGCAGCGCCCGCGCCCCGATGAGACGGCGCTCCGAAAAACCCAACTGCGGCACCGCCGCCATGTCATCTCCCGTCGTGACGTAGGCCGGATTAAAAACCTCGCTGAAGGTCTGGTCGTGGTCCTCTCCCTCCGAGACAACCAGATAATCGACCAGCATCCCCGGCACCCTCACCGCCTTCGGATCCTCGATCCGATCCACGATCTTCTCGACCTGGGCGATGACGATGCCCCCGTGGTTCCTGGCCGCCTGGGCGATGGGGAGAACCTCCCCGACAAACCCCTCGCGCTCCATCGTGAGATTGCCGCGGGGGTCCGCGCTCGTCGCCCGGATCAGGCCCACGTGGATCGGCATGGACTTGTAGCGCAGCCAGGGCTGACCGTCGATCTCGATCCGCTCGACGAGATCCTCCGTGGTGCGTTCGTTGAGACGTCCGCCGCCGTTGAGCGGATCGATGAAGGTGTTCAACCCCACCCGGGTGAAAATTCCCGGTCGCTTCGCCGCGATCTCCCGCAAGAGCACACAAAGCACCCCCTGCGGAAAATTGTAGGCCTCGATCTCATTCGCGAGGGCAAGCATCCCGAGCCTCGGAGCGAGATTCCAATGCCCCCCGACGACCCGGCGCAAAAGCCCTCCGTGCGCGAGGTGATTGAGTCCCCGCTCCTCCCGGTCCCCCTGACCGGCGCAATAAAAGAGGGTCAGGTCCTGCGGCAAACCCTCTTGCAAAAAGCGTCGCTCCAGCGCCGCCGTGAGCAACTCGGGATGTCCCGCCCCGACAAAACCGCCCACCGCGATCGTCGCGCCACTCGGGATCGCCGCGACCGCATCCGCCGCGCTGGTGATGAGAGCCTTCGCACGCATCCCTCAGCCCCTCCATCCGCCGTTGATCTCCAGCGTCTGCCCGGTGACATACGAGGCCAGCGGGGAGCACAAAAAGAGAACGACATTGGCAACTTCGACAGGCGCACCGAAGCGGGCCAGAGGAATGTTTTTCATCATCTCCGCACGCACCTCTTCCGGAATCGTCGCCGCCATGCTCGTTTCGATGACGCCCGGCGCCACCGCGTTGACGCGGATGCCGCGCCGCGCCGCCTCACGACTGAGCACGCGCATCATCGCCTGCACCCCCGCCTTGGCCGCCGCGTAATTCGCCTGACCAAAAAATCCCTGGATCGCCGCGATGCTGCCGAAGCTGACGATGGCCCCTCCGTCGCGCATCACCTCGAGGGCGTGCTGGCAGCAATGGAAAACACCCGAGAGATTCACCGCGAGGACCGCGTCCCACTCCTCCAGGCTCATCTTGGAAATGGTGCGGTCCCTGATGATCGCGGCATTGTTGATCAGAAAATCGAGTCCCCCGAGACTCTCTTTGATTTCCCCCGTCATTGCCGCGACCTCCTCGGGCCGCGAAACATCCGCCGCGACAACCCGGGCGCTCCCGGGTCGGGCCGCGTTCAATTCCGCCGCGATCTTGTCCGCGTCGGCCCCGGTCGAGCCGATCCCGGGGTGGTTCAGCACAACGGTCGCGCCCGCTTCATGAAAGGTTCTCGCGATCTGCGCCCCGATCCCCTGCGAGGCACCGGTGATGAGAGCGATTTTTCCGGATAAGTCTATCGTTGTCATGGTCGTTGGCAGGCTACGGACAAGAGCCTGCGAAGGAAAGCAAGTTCACCGGGCCAGGCTAACTATTTTCGGGATCGGAAGTCAATTTCCTTTCCCTCACATTTCGCGAGCGGGTGGGATGTCGGGGAGGATCTAACGCAGGAGCCCTTTGTAGCAGAGTTTGATTCGCCGGAGGGGAAAAGCGAGGTGGTATTTCCGGAAGACTCCCCACCTCCTCCTCCCGGGAAACGCGATTGCCGGACAGCAGCTTCCGAAGACGCCCCGGCCCGTGCACACGGGGAGTGAACGCGTCCCGCGCTGTGGTTTCGGGGAATGGTCTCATCCTTCTTGCAGGGCCGCCGCAACGAGGTCGGGAACGTCGGTGATGATCCCGTCGACGCCGGCGGCGATTTTTTCTCGGGCGATGTCAGGGTCGTTGACGGTCCAGAGGACAACGGTGACGCCGAGGTCGTGGAGGGTCGGCAGGTCTGTGCTTTTGAGGTCCTTGAAATTCCATCCGACCCAGTCGGGGGCGAGCGATTTCAGGTCGACGAGATGCTCGGCAGTGAGTTCCTTGCTGCCGAGCGCACCGATGAGGACGTCGGGCATGGCCCGCTGGAATTCGCTGAGAAACGTCCAGTTGAAACTCTGCACGATGACCTTGTCCGCGACGTCGAGTTCCTCGATCACTGCGGCGTAGGCTTCCGCCGACCCCGTCTTGTGTTCGATCAGGGGGATGGCCCCGCCCTCAAGGCAGAGGCGGATGGCGTCGTCAAAACGCAGCACTTTTTCGCCGGTGAACCGGCCGCCGGCGAACCACTTGCCGACATCGAAGGTCCGCACCGCGGTCCAGTCGCTCTCCTCTATGGTGCCGGGGCGACCGGCGACGCGATCCAGTTCTTTGTCGTGGAAAAGGACCAGTTCCCCGTCGCGGGTGGCTCGCACGTCGAACTCGATCACTTTGGCCCCGAGCCGGATCGCCTCGCGTATCGCAGCGGCGGTGTTCTCGGGTGCGATCGCCGAGGCCCCGCGATGGGCGATGACAAGCGGATCGGGCAGTTGTACTTCCGCGTGGAGAGGGGCGGGGGACGGCGGCAATGCGGTCATACAGGCGAAAACGAAGAGGGGCGACATTCTGTTGCGCCATTCGAGCCATTTTGTCGGGGTCCCCATCACTCCCATTGTTTCGGTTTTTGTGAACAAAAATACTGCGATGAACCCGGTCCCGCCCGATAGTCGGGTGGGAAATATCCGTTTCCGACCGGATTCCCGATATTCTTTGTGGCCGAACGGAGAGAACAACGCAAGCAATTCTCTCGCAAAAGCAAAACGCATCCACGCCGTCAGAGCGACCCGCCCCCCGACATGCCGGCTTTCCCTCCCGATCCCCACGCGGCGCGGCGCGACGCGCTCGTCGATTCCTTCACCATTTCTCCCAACGCCCGGGTGAGCGATCCGCGGGTGATCGAGGCGATGCGGGCGACGCCCCGCCATGGTTTTGTTCCAGAAGAAATGCGTTCGCAAGCCTACCGCGACGAACCTCTCGCGATCGGATATGGCCAGACCATTTCCCAGCCGTCTCTCGTCGCGTTCATGACGCAGGAGCTCCGTCCTTGCCCGGAAGACCGCGTTCTCGAAGTGGGAACTGGTTCGGGCTACCAGGCGGCGGTGCTTTCTCCGCTCGTCGCGGCGGTCTACTCGGTGGAGATCGTCGAAGCTCTCGCGCGACGGGCTGCGGAGAGTTTCGCCGCACTGGGTTACGAGAATATCTTTTCCCGCTTCGGAAACGGGTACGAGGGTTGGCCGGAGGAAGCGCCCTTCGATGCGATTCTCGTGACCTGCGCGCCCGACGCGATCCCCGCCGCCCTCGTCGATCAACTCCGCGAAGGCGGTCGCATGGTCATTCCGGTAGGCGCGGAAAACGAAATACAGGAGCTCTATGTCTTGCAAAAAAAGGAGGGAAAAGTCGAACGTCGCGCGATCCTCCCGGTGCGCTTCGTCCCGATGACGGGAGCGAAACGGACCCGCGAAGAGACCCCGTGAGATCACTCTCTCCCTCCCTCGGGGCCGCGTTTCCCTGCGTCAGCGGGAACCGGAACGAGTCCGGTTGAAGCCGCGACTTTGGCCCGAACCGCTCCGGGCCGGGCGATTGCCGCCGCCTCCATTGCGGGAGCGGTTGCCGCCGTGTCCCCCTCCGCCGGAGCGAGTTCTTCCACCGCCGGAACGGCTTCGCCCGCCTTTGCCGCGCGAGGTGTTGCGGGCGTCTTCCCGGCCGTCGATCTCGCAGAACTGGAATCCCTCGACGGGTGCGACGGGAATGCCCCGCTTGAGCAGTGTCTCGATGTCTTTGAGGAGACCCCGTTCGTCCGCGCTGACGAGGGAACAGGCCGAACCCTCCTGCCCGGCGCGACCGGTCCGACCGATGCGGTGGACGTAGTCTTCCGGAACATTGGGGAGTTCGTAGTTCACGACGTGGGGGAGTCGGCTGATGTCGATTCCCCGGGAGGCGACGTCGGTCGCGACGAGGACGCGGACACGACCCGACTTGAAATCATCGAGGGCTTTGGTTCTCGCGTTCTGGCTCTTGTTCCCGTGGATTGCGGTGGCGGTGATTCCGTCCGTCTCCAGATTGGCCGCGAGCCGGTTGGCACCGTGTTTGGTGCGGGTGAAAACGAGCACCTGGCTCCAGTTGTCCTCGCGGATCAGCTTGGAAAGGAGAGTGCGCTTTGCCGCCTTGGAGACGGGATGCACCACCTGGCTGACCTTTTCCGCAGCGGTGTTGCGACGCGCCACTTCGACGAGGGCGGGCTGATGGAGGAAGCCATCGGCGAGGGCCTTGATCTCGGGCGAGTAGGTGGCCGAGAAAAGCAGGTTCTGACGACGCGTCGTGAGGAGTTTGAGAACTTTGCGGATGTCGTGGATAAAACCCATGTCGAGCATGCGGTCGGCCTCATCGAGGACAAAAATCTCGACCTGGGAGAGATCGAGGGTGCCCTGGCCGACGTGATCGAGGAGACGTCCCGGCGTGGCCACGAGGATGTCGATGCCACGGCGGAGCCGGTCGACCTGGGGGTTCATTCCGACACCGCCGAAAATCACCGTCGAGGTGAGATGGAGACCTTTGCCATACTCGGCGACGCTGGCCCCGACCTGGGCGGCAAGTTCCCGCGTCGGGGTGAGAACGAGGCCCCGCGGGCTTTTCGGACGGGAGCGCCCCCGGGAGAGACGCTGCAGCATCGGCAGGGTGAAGGCGGCGGTTTTTCCCGTGCCCGTTTGCGAGCCGCCGAGAAGGTCGCGTCCTTCGAGGATCGTGGGGATGGCCTGCGCCTGGATCAAAGTGGGTTCGGTGTAGCCTTTGGCGGCGACCGCTTCGGAGAGTTCGGCGACGAGGCCGAGTTGGGTGAATGACATGAGAGAGGAGGGGTTTGGGGGTTGGTTGGATCGAACGATCCGTGCGATCTACCCGGAACAATCCACCGCGCCGCCCTGGAATCAGGGGGAGAAAGGGAGGGAACAGGACATGTCGCCTTGCAGGAAGTTTGATCCTGCCACATCACGGGCTGACACGTTGAAGGAACGTCATTCCCTTCTCCCGATCCATTCAGGTGGGCCGCAAACCGGCTGGCACCCGGGGAGACGACAACGATGTCGTCTCCTGACGCGGCGACACAACACCCGAACTCCGCCCTTGTCAATCTTTTCCCGTGTTCCTTTCTCTCGTTTGAAAACTGGCGCGACTAGGGCCTTTTGTTGTACTTGCGAAAAACGAAAGCGTGTCCGAAGAGGGAGGAAACACGAGATGCGAACAGACGATACGGCGGGCGTTCCCTCCCAAGGACGATGTGGGGAGGGACGGAGGAAGAGGAGGGATGAGCGAATCCCGGTCCTGCTGTCGGCCCTTGCACTGGGCGTTCTGTCGTCCTGTTCCCCGCAGCTCTACGAGGCCCGCGCGGATCGCGAGGTCTATTCGGTGCTCACGGAGAAAACGCCGGGGGTGGACAATGTCGAACCCGACGACGTCCATCTCACCGAGACTCCCATTGTCGATCTGGACAAGTTCAAGTCGGCCGGTGGGGGCGAGGATGGTTTTCTCGGAGATTACGCCCGGCAAGAGCGCGGGGCGAAGCAAATGAGCCTGGACGATGCGGTGGGCACGGCGATCGTCCACGGGCGCTCCTACCTGAACGCCCGGGAACAGCTTTTTCTCTCCGCCCTGGATCTCACCCTGGCGCGTCACCGCCTCGCTCCCATCTTCCGGGCGGATGGGGAGGGAGGCCGGGCGACCGACTCGCGTCAGGCCCAGCTTCAGGCGGGCATGACCGAACTGGTTTCAACCAACACCTATTCCCACACCCGCAGCACAGGGTTCAACTGGCTCTACAAAACCGGCGCGAGGCTTTCGGCCGACTTCACCCAGGATTTCCTGCGCATCATGACGGGGAACCGGTCGCTCAACGACTCCGATTTCGCCGTCTCGTTGGTGCAGCCGCTCCTGCAGGGGGGCGGGACCACTGTCACGCTGGAGGCGCTCACCCAGGAGGAACGGAACCTCCTCTATGACTTGCGCGACTTCGCCGACTTCCGCCGGAGTTTTGTCGTGGAAATCGTGAGCGATTACTACGGCGTCCTCCGCGCCCGCGACCGGGTCTACAACAACTACATCGCCTATCGCGGTTTTGTGAAAAACGTGGAGCGTGAGGACGCTCTCGCCGATGAGAACCGCCGCACCCAGAACCAACTCGCCCGTCTCCGCCAGGCCATGCTGCAGTCCGAGAGTCGCTGGATCGACGCGATCCGCGTCTACCAATCCGCGCTCGACGAGTTCAAGATCAAGATCGGGGTGCCCGTGGACAGCAAACTCGTCCTCGATGAGCGGGAACTCGACCGGCTCACCATCGAGGAACCGAAGATCACCAAAGAGCAATCCATCGAGATCGCGATGGTTTCCCGTCCCGATCTGATCACCGCGAACGATCTCGTCGACGACGCCGTGCGCCAGATCAAGGTGGCGAAAAACGGGCTCCTTCCCGGACTTGACCTCTCCCTCGATTACAATTCCGTGAGCGATCCCGGGGATACCACTCCCGCGATCAACTGGGATCGTCGGCGCTGGTCGAGTTCGGTCGATCTGGACCTGCCGATCGATCGCAAGGCCGAGCGCAACATTTACCGGGCGACTCTCGTGCAATTGGATCGAGCCAAGCGTACCCGCGACCTCACCTATGATCGCGCCCGTCTCGAAC
>CAYLJC010000130.1:0-7308 GCA_964383345.1 uncultured Akkermansia sp.
CGGCGTCTCCCCCTTCCGGAGCAAACGCCGCGTCGCGGAAATGATCGCGGAGACGCACCGCCTCCTCGAGGCCGCACGCGCTCCGTCGATCCCCTGACGCTCAACCAAGCTTCGCGAGAATCGCGTCGCCCATCTCACGGGTGCCGACCTTTTTCTGGCCTTCGCCGCCAGTGTAGATGTCGCCGGTGCGGTAGCCCTCGTCGATGACCGCCTTGACCGCCGCTTCGATGGCATCGGCGGCGGTGTTTTGCCCGAAGGAAAAACGCAGCATCATCGCCGCCGAGAGAATCTGGGCGATGGGGTTGGCAATGCCTTTGCCGGCGATATCCGGGGCGGTGCCTCCACTGGGTTCAAAGAGGCCGAAATACAATCCGTCCCCCTTGCTCTCGCCCAGACTGGCGCTCGCGAGCATCCCCAACGAACCGGCGATCATCGCCATTTCGTCACTGAGAATGTCGCCGAAAAGATTCTCCGCGAGAACCACATCGAAGTCGCGCGGACGTGCGATCAACTGCATCGCGGCATTGTCCACGTAAAGGTGATCCAGGGTGACATCGGGGAATTCCTTCGCCACTTCCTCGACGGTGCGACGCCAGAGGATGCCGTTCTGCAGCACGTTGGCCTTGTCGATGGAGGTGAGACGACCGCCCCGTTTCCGCGCCGCGACGAAGGCAACCCGAGCGATGCGCTCGATCTCGCTTTTGGCGTAGACCATCGTATCGACCGCCACTTCCTCCCCGTTGCGGGTCTCCATGCCCTTGGGCTGGCCGAAATACAGTCCGCCGGTCAGCTCGCGCACACAGAGCACGTCGAAACCACCCGCGATGCGCTCCTCTTTCACCGGCGAAGCGTGGGTCAGGGCGGGAAAACACACCGCCGGACGCAGGTTCGCGAAAAGACCGAAGTGCTTGCGCAGCGGGAGCAGGGCACCGCGTTCGGGCTGAAGATCGGGCGGAAGGGTTTCCCATTTCGGTCCGCCAACCGAACCGAAGAGGATGGCATCGGCCGCTTCACACGCTTTCACGGTGTCCTCCGGGAGCGGATGCCCCCCGTCGTCGAGAGCCGCTCCGCCGACGAGTTTTTCGACGTAGTGAAAAGTCAGGCCGTGCCTCACGGCGATGTGATCGAGCACCCTGCGGGCTTCGTTCATGACTTCGGGACCGATCCCGTCGCCGGGCAGGACAGCAATTTGGTAGACTTCGCTCATGGAGCGAGACCAAAGACGGAATCTCCCCAGCCGCAAGCCGAAAGTCGCGAGGCCGTGCCCGGCACCGCTTCAGTCGGCGCTCATGGCCACGGGAAGAGATTCGATGTCCTCCCATTTCATCGACGCGATGGCCGCTCCGCCCGAGTCGGATTCGTGCAAGATCTGTCCGTCCTGAGAGAGGATCCGCACTTTCACCCCCAGGATTTCGTCCTCGCGGTAGGGCTTGTTGTCGCCGAGGAAGACGACTTGCTCCATGGTCACCGGGGCCGTCTCGACGGTGGTCTCACCGTTGAAACGAAGGGATCCGAGCTCGATTTCGCCAGCGTGTTTCACCCGGCGGGAGGATCCCTCTCCGTCGGGAGTGGCTCGAAACGTCCACTCCCCCGCCCCGGTTTGGTACAGGGTCGCCCGGTCCTCCCAGACCACGACATACATGAGGCGGGCAGCCTCCAGAGAGTCGCGGGAGAGATTGCGCACGGCGATGCGGAAGGTCGTGGACCGCCCTTCGAGCGAGACGTTCCGGGAAGCGTGTTTTTCGACGGCGGCGTTGTGGCGGGATAGGGCGACGTCGAGCCGGAAGTCGGTCCGAGCGGTGGCGGTGGTTCCGGAGACCGCACCGAGAGCGTCCGGGGTCTCCAAGCCGTCGGTCGCGGTCGCCTCGGGGGTCGCGGTTGCCGCGGACTGTTTCAGCCAGTCTTTGATGTATTGCTGGTCGTCGAGGCAGAGGAGATTGATGACCGTTTCGAAGACTTGTCCGTCCTCCCGGCGGATCATCATCTGCTGGCGGTCCGCCGAGACGTCCAGCAGCACGGCGGAAATCTGCTGCCCTTTTTTGTCGGTGAAGCGGTGGAAATCAGACGCCTCCTGCGCCACCGCCCCGGATATCAGGAAAGCGAGCAGAATCAGGGATGCGCCGGAATGTGCGGTTCGAAACATTGAAATTACTATAACCTCAAGTCCTGTGAATCACCTCACGAAAATGACGTACTCGTCCACAACCCGAAATGGCCCCCCTCCCGGGACACGGATTCGGGTTTCGCGCGGACGGACTCGGACCTTCGCGAGGCGCCGTCGCCGCGAGCCAGACCGTCCCCGACAAATCCGTCTTGCGCATTGGGAGGATTTGAGAGAAGAATTTCTCCGTATGGGTAGAGCATTCGAATATCGACGCGCTTCGAAGGAGGCGAGATGGGACAAAATGTCCAAGACTTTTCCGAAAATCGGCAAAGCCATCACGATGGCGGCGAAAGAGGGAGGCCCCGATCCGGTGAACAATTCCAAGCTGCGACTCGCGATCCAGGCGGCCAAGGCGGCGAACATGCCGAAGGACAATGTCGAAGCGGCGATCAAGCGGGCCTCGGGCAAGGATGCGGCGGACATCAAGGAGATCAATTACGAGGGCAAAGGACCCCACGGAGTCATGATTTTTGTCGAGTGCGCCACGGACAACACGAACCGCTCCATCGCGAACGTCAAAACCTACTTCAACAAATCGGGCGGGCAGATCCTCCCGAACGGAGCGCTGGATTTCCTTTTCAAACGCAAAGCGGTCGTTGAATTCGAAGTCGTTCCCGGCATGGATGTGGAGGAAGTCGAACTCAGTCTGATCGACTGCGGCCTCGAGGAACTCGAAGTGGAGGAGGGCATCGCCTACGCCTACGCCGATTTCACGGATTTCGGCACCCTCACGGCGGGCGTGGAAGCGCTCGGCATCGAAATCAAAAAGGCGGAGCTGCAGCGCATTCCGGAGAATCCGAAGACCTTCACCGAGGAGCAGATGAACGACATCGAAGTGCTGCTCGACAAGCTCGAGGACGACGAGGATGTCCAGGCGGTTTTCACGGACGTGGATTAGGCGCGATGGCGGCGTGGCGGGGCTTTTCTCTTTTCAGGAAGGAAATTCCCGCTACAGTGCCTCGCATGACCCGGTCAGCATTACTTTTATCCCTCGCTTTCTCGCTCAGTTGCACCGTCTTGTCGGCCCAGGATGAGGCTGCGGCGATCGCTCCGACCTCCGTCGTGAACCTGCTGGCGGATCCCACCCTCGCCGATTTCACGGCCAATCTGAATCCGAAAACGACCCTCTCGGACGATCCGAAAAAAATCTGGGCGATTGGCGAGGACGGCCTCCTCAAGGTCAGCGGGGAAGGCATGGGCTACCTGCGCACCAACCAGGCCTACCGCGACTACCATCTCGTGATCGACTACCGCTGGGACGAGCGCACTTTCGGGAGCCGGGCGGATCGGGCGAGGGATTGCGGGCTTTTGCTGCACAGTTTCGGACCCGACGGAGCCTACGGCACGACCTGGATGAGTTCCATCGAAGCCCAGCTCATCGAAGGCGGATCCGGTGATATTCTTGTTCTTGCCGCCAAGGGAGAAGATGGCGCGATCGCTCCGACGAAAGTGACGGCGGAAGTGAAAAAAGACCGCGACGGCGAACCCGTCTGGACCAAAGGCGGGGAGAAAATGACTTTTCCCGCCGAAGGCAAAACGATGGCCCGGATCAACTGGCGGGACCGCGATCCCGACTGGGTCGACGTGAAAGGATTCCGCGGTCCGAAAGACATCGAGAATCCCGTCGGCGAATGGAACCGCCTCGAAGTCATCTGTGAGGGTTCCACGATGCGCGTCCTCCTCAACGGCGAACTTGTCAACGAAGTGACCGACTGTTATCCCTCGGCCGGTTTTGTCGGACTCCAGAGTGAATTCGCAGCCTGCTCGATACGACGGTATGAACTGCATCCCCTCGGCGCTTTCACCGAAAAATGGGAGGAAGAAAAACGCTCCGGCGACATGGGATATTCGGTCTCGGGTGAAAGCATTCTCCCGCGTCGCTTCCCCCTCAGTCCGGAGGAAAGTGCAAAACTTTGGGAGGTCGACGGGGACTTCGAGGTCCAGCTTGTCGCCGCCGAACCGCTCATCGGTGATCCCGTCGATGTCGTGTGGGACGCGCAGGGACGTATGTTTGTCGCCGAAATGGGCGACTATCCCCTCCCCCTCGACGATGGCTCGCACCTCTCCCGGATTCGCCTGCTCACCGACGCGGATGGCGACGGCGTGATGGACAAGGCGGTGACCTGGGCCGACCAGCTCGACCACGTCCAGGGCCTCATGCCGATGCGCAAGGGCCTCCTCGCGACCACACGGACGGAGATCCTCTACCTCGAAGACAGTGACGGGGACAATGTCGCCGATGTCCGCGAAACCCTCTTTGTCACCAACGATCCGGCCCACAACCAGCTCCAGGTTTCCAGCCCGCGTTACGGTCTCAACAACCTCGTCCATCTCAACAACGGCCTCGACGGCAAAGAAATCTACCCGGGCGACGAGCCCGACAGCAAACTCAACTTCACCCGCCACAATCTCCGCTACAACCCGCGGACCGGCGAGATCACCCCCGCGACCGGCGTCGGGCAATTCGGCGGTACCATCGACAACTTCGGACGCCACTTCTTCTCGACCAACCGCAATCCCGTGATCTTCGCGGTGATGCCCCTGGAGACCGTCAACCGGAATCCGCTCGCCGGGATCACCACCGGCCAGGAAAACGTCCAGGAACCCGGCGGGCCGGTCTATCCGCTCGCCCTCAGCCACACCACCTCGGCGGCCCACGCGGGAACCTACACCGCCGCCTGCGGACTCGGGGTCTACCGGGGCGCTTTCCTTCCCGACCTGAGCGGCGAAGTGTTTGTCTGCGAACCGACCGCCCAACTCGTGACCCGCAACCGGCTCGTGCCCCATGGCGCGAGTTTTACCGCCGAACGGGTCGGCGACAAGCGCGACTTCCTCGTCTCGGGTGACGAGTGGTCCCGTCCCGTCCAGGTCCGCAACGGTCCCGACGGCGCGCTCTACATCTGCGACATGTATCGTCGTTTCATCGACCACGCCCGCTTCTTCCCCGAAGATTTTGCGAAGTCCCACTACATGCGGGCGGGTCTGGATCATGGCCGCATCTGGCGGGTTGTGCCCAAGGGGAAAAAACCGGTCCCGATCACCGCCCTGCCGACCGAAACTCTCGCCCTCGTCAAAGAACTGGGGAACAAAAACGGATGGCAACGGACCGAATCCCAGCGGATTCTCGTGGAAAAACAGGACAAGACGGCGATTCCCGCGCTGAAGGAATTGCTCGCCGCCGATCCCGCGCCGACCACCGCCGCCCACGCTCTGTGGACACTCGCCGGACTGGATGCCCTCGATGTTGAAACCCTGAAAGACATCCTCGAGACCGCGACCGAACCCGGTCTTCTCGAAAACGCGGTCCTCGCGGCCCACGCCACCGGACAAGGTCCCGCCCTCCTCGAAAGTGTCTCCGCCGCGATGAAAAAAGAAGCTCCCCGGATGCGTATTCTCGCGATCGGTCAGCTCACCGACCTGAAGCTCACCCCCGAGCAACTCACCGCCCTCGTCGTTGCCTCGCCCGAGGACGAATGGCTGCGAAAGGCCATCTTCGCCTCGGCCCCGGATCTCGCCCCCGCGACCCTGCTCGGTCTCATCGCCGACAAGACCTTCACCGCCCTGCCCGCCGCGGCCCAGGTGCCCGTTCTGACCGATTTCGCCCGTCTCACCGCCGCCCGTGGCGACACCGCCGAAATTGCGAAAGTGCTCGGCACCCTCGCCGAAGATCCCACTCCGGCGACCTTCGCCCTCGTCAAGGGCCTCTCCGAAGGCCTCGCCCGCAGCCCGCTGAAGCAGAAAAACCTCGGTTCTCTCATCGCCGCGAAACTCCCCGAACTGGGCGACGGCACCACCCGCCTCGAAGGCGTCCTCAATCAGGCCACAACCATCGCCCTGAACCGCGAGGCCACCGAGGAGGCCCGCCTCGCCGCCCTCACTCTCGTGAGCCAGAAACCCTGGGACGAAAAAAAGGAAATAGTGGCCAAACTCATCGTCCTCACCGAATCACCCGCGATCCAGGAAGCCGCCTGCCTCATGCTCTCCCGCGACAACCGCGAAGTCGTGGCCGAGTTCTTCTTCGAACGTTGGGATGGCCTCACCCCGACGGCACGACGCGTCGCCCTCGATCTGATCACCGCCAACCAGAAATCCGGTCTGGCTCTGATGAAAAAAATGAAGGCCGGGGAAATCAGCCCGGGTATCATGCCGGCGATGACGCGCTGGTCTTACGGACGCTCCAAAAACGAGGAAATCCAGGCCCTCGCCGCCGAGCTTTTCGGCCAGACGGACAGTGATCGGGCGGCGGTGATCGAGTCCTATCGCGCCACCCTCGCTTCGCAGAAAGGTGATCCCGAGAAAGGACGCCTCGTGTTCCAAAAGGCCGCCTGCATGACCTGTCACGAGGTCGGCGGAATCGGCGTCGATGTCGGCCCCCCGCTCAACGACGTGAAAATCAAACCGGACGAAGCCTTGCTCACCGACATTCTCGACCCGAACCGGGCGGTCGAGGACCGCTGGGTCTCGCAGACGCTCGAAGCCACCGACGGCCGCATCCTCAGCGGTCTCGTCCACGGTGAAGACGCCGCCGCGATCACCCTCCGCGTCCCCGGCGGAGTGACCATGACGGTGCCCCGCTCGGAGGTCAAGTCCCTCACCTCGACGGGGATGTCCCTGATGCCGGTGGGACTGGAAGCCGCCATCACCAAGGAGGAAATGGCCGACCTGATCGCCTTTCTCAAGCAGCGCTGATCTGTTTTGTCGCTCTTGCCGTCGCGCTGCGTCGCCGGAACGGGTCTCCCGGACCGTTCCGGCGGTGGTCCGGCGACAAACCCGACTCCGGCAACCTGTCGGGCGTCTCTCGCCCGGCTACTTGCTTGCGCATCGCGGATTGTGGGTTTCAGTGTTCCGACAGCACATGTAAGCCATAGCGGCGGTGAGAACTCGACTTCCCGCGTGTTTTCCGCCTCCCCGGCGATACGGCATCCCTCCCTCCTCCGATGTCCGATCTCGACGAATTGCCCGCACCGCAGCCCGATCTTCCCGTTCCCAAAAAGAAGAAACGGCGGGGATGTCTTGTCTCGTTGCTCCTTTTCCTTTTTGTCTTTCTCCCGCTCTTCGCCCTCTTCCTCAACGGACCGGGCTTCCGCATGCTCGCCCGGTTCGCCGCCGAAAAGGCCGCCGGATCCCAGGGACTCACAGGAGGG
>CAYLJC010000131.1:0-7297 GCA_964383345.1 uncultured Akkermansia sp.
CCTCCTTTTTGATGGCAAGAACCTCGACGAATGGGTCATGGAGAAAGACAACTCCCCGGCCGACTGGCTCGTCAAAGACGGTTTTATGGAAGTGCCGCCCAAGGGACACGGCGTGGGCGGGTACCTGCAAACGAAGCGCGAGTTCGGCGACGTCCAGCTCCACGTGGAATTCGCCACTCCCGAGAAAGTCGAAGGCAACTCCCAGGGCCGGGGCAACAGCGGGGTCTTTTTCCTCGGTTCCTTCGAACTCCAGATCCTTGATTCCTTTGAAAACAAGACCTACGCCGACGGCCAGGCTTCGGCGCTTTACGGATACAAGCCGCCGCTGGTCAACGCGGCGCGCAAGCCCGGCGAATGGCAAAGCTATGACATCGTTTTCGAAGCGCCCCGGTGGGACGCCGAGGGCAATCTCCTGAAAAAAGCCTACATCACCGTGTTTCACAACGGGGTCCTCACCCACCACCGCCAACCCTATCTCGGGGCCACCGGGCACAAGAGGGTCGCGGACTACCACACCGTCCGCGAGACCGGTCCGATCAAACTGCAGGACCACGGCAATCCGACCCGCTTCCGCAACATCTGGGTCCGCGAGCTCGACCTCGACGCCCACGAGTGAGGTGCCGTTTCCCCTTTCCGATATCACCTGGAAAACAAAAAAGACGAGCTTGCCAGCTCGTCTTTTTTTCGGAATCCAACAAAATCGGGAAACCAATCAGTGGTCGGCGGACTTCTCTTTTCCGGCGCTCGGCTTTTCTTTTCCTGCCTCCCCGGCCTTCGCGTGGGCTTCGTCTTCCCCGTGCCCGCCGTGCTCTCCGTGTGCCTCATGATGACCGTGCTCCCCGTGTCCGGTGTGGAGACTTTTTGTCTTCTCGAACTCGTGACGTTCACAACCCGTCAGCACGAAGCCGATCAATCCAATCGAAAAGAGAACCTGACTCAGAAATTTCATGGTCATCCCTTTACTCGTGGCCCCGCCCTTTTGCAACTTCCAAGTTCTTTCCTTGCACTCATCCCTCCTTCGGCACAAGGAAGGGTGCTTTTTTAGCGCCCAACAAGCCCGGCCCCGGGAAAAAGCTGAAACGCTGAAATTTTGAAATCAGGAAATAAAATCAACGGCTATTCTTCCTCTTCCCCCGCCTCCCTCGCCACGACGATGCGGCTGCCCTCGTGCCGAATCACCCGGAGTGGCTCGCCCCGGGGGATGAACTCGCCTTCGGAAATGACATCGAGGAGCCTGCCCCCGAAATTTCCTTTTCCCGAGGGCATCAGGTCTGTGGTCGCTTTGCCTTTCCGACCCAGATAATCCGCCGCTGCTCCGTTCCCGTTCACCCGCTCCGATTCCGCAGCGGGAAGAGAGGCCCCGCCCGGAACCGCTCCGGAAAGAACGAGCCGGTTGCCGAGGCGTGTTTCGGGGAGAAACCGCATTCCCAGGAGGATCACGACGAGCGCTCCCACCAAACCGGCGGCCAGGGAAACAAGTGCGTTTTCGAAAAGCGCCGACCATTCCACCGAACCGGGCAGCCCGCTCCATTTCCATTCCAGATCAACGCGATCCACCATCGCCAGGCCGAGCGCGGCGAGGACCATGGAGACACCGGCGAGTCCCGCCACGATCGTACCGGGAAACAGGAAAATTTCCACCGCGATGAGGATCAGCCCCGCCACGAGGAGCACGACCAGTTCGTAGCCGGCGAGATTCCCCGCGAGGTGGTTGCCGAAGAAAAAGAGCCCGAAAGCGCAGACACTGACGATCCCAGGAAATCCGAATCCCGGCGTGTTCATCTCGAGATAGGCCCCGGCGAGGCCAACGATGATGAGCAGAAAAGAAAGCTTCTGCACCCAATGGGCGAAGGCCTCCATCCCGAGCGGGGTGGCTTCGACGATCTCCCCGGAAAGGGATTCCTGGGCGACGAGATCCTCGAGATCGCGGGCGATGCCCTTGGCGAGGACGGGGCGTCCCCCGATCACCTCGGTCGCGCGGACGCTGTTGAGGTTCAGCACGTTGCCCGCCTCGTGAACGAGGATCCCGTCTATCCTCACCTCCTTGTTCCGGGTCACGAAGGCCTCGGCGATATCGGGGTTGTGTCCTTTGAGTTCGGCGACGTTGCGGACCGTCCCGATGATCATCTGGGTCACTTTGTCCGCCATGGACTCGTTGAGGTCCTGTCCCATCCCGCTCACCACTAGGGCCGAGCCTATCGTGGCGGCGGGACGCATGTAAATGTGATCGGTCCCCACCGCGATGATCGCTCCGGCTGATTCGGCCCGGGGATTGACAAAAGTATAGGTCGGGAGGGAGACATTCTGCAGACTGGTGAGGACCAGGCCTTCGGTGTGCCAGGCAAAACCACCCGGCGTGTCCATATCGAAGATGATCGCCTCGGCTCCTTCCAGTTCCGCCTTCTTCAGGGTCCGATCCATGAAATCAAAGCTCGCCTCTCCCGTCGCGAGGGTGTCCATCCCGACCTTCAGGACGACGATTTTGCCTTTGTAATTGGTATCGTCGCGACGTCCGAAGAGCGGGAGGTCGCCGACCTCTTCGTCCCGCTCCGTTTCGGTGCTTTCCCCGCTCTCTTTCCGCCCCTCGCCTTCGCTGCGGGTCAGTTTGGTGCGGCTCGACATTTCGCCGTAGGCGCGGGGGGAGATGCGCTCGAACTCCGTCGGCATATTCTCGGCGTCGAGCAGTTCCTCCACGGAATCCACGATGCCCTTCGCCAAAAGCGGTTTTCCCTCGAAGTCCCGCACGGCTTCCTCGGCGGTGAGGGTGAGGACCACTCCTTTTTCCGAGACGACGGTGTCCCCTATCCGGACCTCGACCGCAGCGTCGATGAAGGCCTCGGCCACGTCGGGCCGGTGCCCTTTTGTTCCGGCGAGGCTGCGGGCGCGCGCCCGGAGAATGGACTCCTCGCGGGCGAGATCTTCCTCCGCAGGGGTCTCCGTGGTGCCGTCGTCCGCCGTCCGGCCCGGTCGCGCTTCCTTTTTCCGCAGGCCGGCACCGCCGATGATTCCGCCGGGATTCAGGTAAATGACATCGGTGGCGAGGGCAACGAGGGCACCCGCCCCGGTCGCATTGGTATTGACATAGGCGACCGTCGGTATCGTGAGGCGGGAGATGCGGTCGAGCAAGCGGTTCTGCGCGGCGAGGTCGGCGGATTCGCTCATGTTGATCTCGAAGACAAGGGCGGCGATTTTTGTCTTCTCCGCTTCTTCGAGGAGTCTTTCGAGGTCGCGTCCGCTCCGTCCGGTGCCAAAGACATCGCCCGAGAGCGGAACCACAAGCGTCTTGCCTTCCCACTTCGCGAGAGTGCCTTCGATGGATCCGGAGGTCTCTTCCGCAGGAGCCATCCCGACCGGAAGCAACCCGATAAGACAGAGCAGGGAGAGGCAGGGGCGGAAATTCAAATTCATGCCGGTAAGATACGGAGGGAATCCGCCTCCGCGCAACGCATTTGCGTTTTCCTCCCCCCGGCGACTCCGAACAAACAGGAAATCATCCCAGCGCGATCCCGACCGCCTCGAGAAAGCGCGTGCGGGCGCTCTCCAGCGGACCGGGGAGACGCGCGCCGGCGGCGAGGGTGTGTCCTCCGCCTCCGAATCCGGCACAGATCGCACCCACGCCGCAGGCCACTTCCTTCGAACGGGAACTCACCCGGATTTTTCCGTCGGGCAATTCTTCAAAAAAAACCGCAATCACGACGGTGTCGACCGCCCGGATCACATCGATGACACCCTCGGTGTCGCCCGGTTGCAGTCCCAGCTCCCGCGACACGCCGAGGGGGAGCGCGACGCTCGCACAACGACCGGCAAAGTCGAAACGAAGATCCTGGAGGAGCCGCTGCAGGGCGAGGACACGCCGCTCGGGATAGTTCTCGTAAAGCATGCGATTGACCCGTCCGACATCGACGCCGAGGGCGGCGATTTCCCCCGCGATATGAAAGGTCGCCGGAGTGGTCGCGGGATACCGGAAACTCCCCGTGTCGGTCGAAATCGCGGCGAGGAGATTCTCGCCGATGGCCGCGTCCATGGGCCAACCCGCGGCGCTCGCCAGTTCGTAGACGAGCTGCCCCGTCGCGGGGGCCGCTCCATCCACCAGGACGAGGTCGCCGAAGCCGGTGTTGCTGACATGGTGATCGAGATTGATGACCACCGGAATGTCCCGGGCCATTTCCCAGACTGACGCATGGATCCGGTCTTTGTCGGCGGAGTCCAGAACGATGAGCAGATCGGCGTCGGACCGGCCCTCGGGACGTTCGACGAGGTCAGCGCCCGGCAGAAAGGCGAGGCTCTCGGGAACCGCGTCGCGATTCACCACCCGCACCTTTTTTCCCAGCCCTCGCAGGAGCAGGCCCATCGCCACCGCCGAACCGATCGCGTCGCCGTCGGGCCGGTCGTGACTGATGACGAGAACCGAGGCGGACGCTTCGATCTGTTGCTGGAGTTCACGGTAGGTCGCGGACACGGAAAAAAGAAGTGAAGGATGGAAACGGCGCGTCGCCCGGGGCGATCCGCCGGGAACGGAGCAGGGTAAGGTCCGCCGCGAGCCGGGTAAACCCGAAAAAGAAAAAACCGTCTCCGGCGTCATTGTTACCGGCCCTCAATGTTCCACATTGCTGAGCACTTCCTCTATCGTCGTCTCGCCCGCGGCGACCTTGCTCCAGCCATAGTCCCGGAGCGTGCGCATACCGTTGGCGAGAGCCTGTTTTTTGAGTTCGGCGTAGGAGGCCTGGCTGGTGATGAGTTCGGACATCGCGGGATTGATCAGACAGATCTCCAGGATGGACATCCGTCCGCGATAGCCGGTGTTGCGGCAGGCGCGGCAACCGACCGCTTCGCACACGCCGGATCGCCACTCGGATGGGAATTGAATTTCGGAAAGATACGCATCTTCGAGTTGCGCTGGTTTTTTACATTGTTCGCAGAGTCGCCGCACCAGCCGTTGGGCGAGGAATCCGCGCACCGAAGACGCGATCAGGAACGGTTCCACCCCCATGTCGAGAAGACGGGTGATCCCCGAGACGGCGTCATTGGTGTGCAGGGTGCTGAAAACGAGGTGCCCGGTGAGCGCCCCCCGGATGGCGATCTCGGTTGTCTCGAGATCGCGCATTTCCCCGACCATGATGATGTTCGGATCGCCCCGCAGGATGCTGCGCAGCCCGCTCGCGAAGGTCAGCCCGATCTCGGGTTTGATGGCGATCTGGATGACCCCGTCGAGACGATTTTCAACCGGATCCTCGACCGTGACGATGCGCGTTTCCTTGGTGTTGAGACGTTTCAGAAAGGTGTAGAGCGTCGTTGATTTGCCCGAACCGGTCGGCCCGGTCACGAGGATGATGCCGTTGGGCTGGCGCAGGAGCCCCTCGATGATCCGCATCGTGTTTTCATCGAGTCCCAGCATGGACATGTCGAAATTCTGTCGCGTGAGAAGCCGCAGACTGACACTCTCCCCGTTGACCGAGGGAATCGTCGCGACCCGCACGTCGACGGGGGCCCCGTCCAGTTCGAGATTGATGCGACCGTCCTGGGGCAGGCGACGCTCGGCGATGTCGAGCTGGGCCATGATCTTGAGTCGGGAAATCAGCGAGGCCTGGAGCGCCCGGATGTCGGGCGGAACGGCGACCTCCTGCAGGGTGCCGTCGATGCGGTAGCGGATCCGGAGACTTTTTTCGAGTGGTTCGATGTGAATGTCCGTGGCCCTTTCCCGCAGGGCTTCGCGGAAAATCTGGTTCACGAAATTCATCACCGAGGCCTCTTCCTCCTCCTCGTCGAGCTGGGTGACCTCCTGCTCGAAATCGTCGCCTCCCGCCGGATCACGACCTTCGAGGAGTTCGTCGAACTGCTCCGCCCCGACGCCGTAGCCCTGGCGCAGGCCTTCGAGGATGCGATAGCGGGGGCTCACCACCCACGTGACCGGCTTGGTCATTTCCCTTCCCACCGCCTGCGCCGCCTCGAGATCAAAGGGATCGTAGGTCATCAGGGTGACACTCTCCTCGTCGATCACGGCGGGCAGGAGCCGGTAGCGCAGAGCGAGCTTCGCGGGAAAACGACGGTGCAGGGCGCTGCTGAGATCGAGTTCCGACTCGGCGACAAACTCCAGCCCGGCCTCGTCGGCGAGCTGGCGGGCGAACGATTCCTCGTCCACCAGATTGGCGTCGTAGAGAGCGTCGATAAGCGGAGAACGTTTTGCGGCGGCCTCGGCCAGAACGGCCTCGCAGCGCAGGACATCGGCACATCCGCTGCTGAGGGAAACCCGGGTGAGGAGAGGGATGAGGGACATGGCGGGGAGTCGGAAATCAGCCACTGGGGCCGGAGAAGAATGACAGGGAGATGACGGACAAGTCAACCCCGCAGGGAACAAGAGGTTCCGGTCTTCGCCTTCGCCATCGCCTATTCCGAAATCGAAATCGCTATCGAAATCCCAGCCCCCAAGCCCCTCCCCCCGAGGCTCCGCCGGGGCTTACAAAGCCCCGCTCCTTCAGGCTTGGCGCCCGCATCCCCCTTCGACCCCAAGGAAGGGCGCTTTGTAAGCGCCCGGCAAGCCCCGCTGAGAAAAATGCTGAAATGAAGTGTGGCGCGGTATTTGGATTTCAGCTTTCGCCTTCCGCTGCGGTGGCAGTCACCAAATCTCGATGATCCCTGTTTCCGTCCGGGCTTCCATCAGAAAGATCCGTTCCGAGGCCATGCGAAGCCTGAGGTGGATTTCGTTCGTTGACGCATTGCCGCAACGCAACCAAACAACCTTCGGTGGAACGCCGCGCAATTTGTTCCAGTCCGCATAGTCGGAATCCTGAGTGACAATGACGAAGTTGTGGCGCTTGGCATGCTGCCAGATGGCCAGATCATCCGCTTCAGCCAGGTCGAGAAGACGGACATGGGAGGACCCCGGGAAAAGATCCGCCAACAGAGCGATAAGGCGATGGCTGAGATTCTGGTCGAAAAGCAGCTTCATGAATGAGCCGCCACAAGGTGGTGTTCGCGATCCGCGGCAAACGCGAGAGCAGCCTGGATGTCCTCCACCGTAAGTTCCGGGAAGTCAGCGAGGATTTCTTCGTTGCTCATGCCTGATGCGAGCCATCCGAGAACATCATAAACCGTGATGCGCATGTGCCGGATGCACGGTTTTCCCCCTCTTTTGCCGGGTTCGATCGTGATGCGTTGGCGGTAGTTGTCCATGGCTTACTCTAAGTTCCCGATGACGCGAATAAAAGCGGTAATTCGTGCCTGACAGCCTGTCTTCAGGCTTGACGCCCGCATCCCCCTTCGACCCCAAGGAAGGGCGCTTTGTAAGCGCCCGGCAAGC
>CAYLJC010000132.1:0-7255 GCA_964383345.1 uncultured Akkermansia sp.
TCTCCCCGCATCGGGTCATCTACCTGACGGTCTCCCCGGAAGCGGTGGCGCTGCCCCACGGGACGATGGGCGGCAGCCCCGGCGAACCGGTCTGGGATACCACCGGGGGAAAATTCGGGCCATTCACCGGACAAATTTTTGTCGGGGATTTCACCAAGCTGATCAGCCGGGTCTATCTGGAAAAAGTCGCGGGCGAATATCAGGGGGCGTGCTTCCCCTTCATTCGCGACGCCGTTGGATTGGAGGCGATCCAGGCGAACAGCGGGGCGGACAATCTCACCATTCCGGCGGGGCGGGACGGACTGAAGTACTTCCGCGATGTGCCGCCGCGCTCCGGAACGCCCCTGCGTCCCGGCAACATGCGCATGGCCTTCGCGCCCGACGGCAGCCTCTACGTCGCCCAGACCACCCGCGGCTGGGGCAAGGGTGACGGACTCCAACGCATCGTCTGGTCCCAACGCACCCCGGTGGAGATCGCCACGATGGAACTCACCAACGACGGTTTCCGGCTCACTTTCACCACCGCGATGGATGCCGAAAAGCTGGGGGATGTCTCGTCGTATCGGCTGGGTCGTTTCCGCTATCTCTATCTGCCGAGCGGCTCCCCGCGCACGGATGAGGCCGCGGTGACGATACGCGAGCTGCGGGTGGCGGAGGACGGTCGCTCCGTGGAGCTGGCGGTGGAGAATCTGGACCCCGGCTATATCTACGAGCTGGAAGTGGACCCCTTGCGCTCCGCCGCGGGAGACCGCGTGGAAAATCCGCTGGCCTTTTACACTCTCACCCGTCTCCTCGACGGCAGCCTCTTCACCGGTCCGATGTCAGAACCGCTGCTGATCGCCGAGGAGAAAACGGACCGGGGGCCGGATGCCGAAAACGGCCTCAGCATCTACCGCACCTTTTGCGTCACCTGTCACCAGCCCGACGGCAGTGGCGGCGCTCTCCCGGGTGCCTCCGCTCTCCCCGGTGCCAATGCCCTCGTCGCGGCGGATTTCACCCTGCGCGGCCCCGAGGCGCCCTTGTCGAAATCGGACGAAGAGTTGATCCGGATCATCACCCACGGCAACGAGGGCAGTCCCATGCCTCCCTTCGGAGGTGTCCTGAAGTCCGGGCAAATCACCGACGTGCTCGCCTACCTGCGCTCCGCCTTCGGTGGTGATTCCCAAGCCCTTTCCCCAACCCCCACTCAACCCGAATGATGCGCTCCGCCCCCTCGCTTACCGCCCTTCTTTTTGTCCTTTTTGCGATCCCCGCCACGAAACTTTGGTCGCAGGAAGCACCGGCGAAGGAACCCGCGAAATCACCCCGCCTGAACCGCTACGTCGAACTGATGGAGGCGGACAAACCCGCCTTCGGAGTGTTCTCCTCCAACCTTTCGACCCGCACCGGAGCGACCATGGCAAGCAGCGGACTGGATTTTGTCATCATCGACCTCGAGCATTCCCCTTACGATCCGACGCGGCTGGAAGGTTATCTCCTCGGGATGATCCACAAGGCGGAGATCGTGCGCAAAGGAAATCTCCAGCCGGGAGTCGCCCCCTTCGTGCGTGTGCCCGCGGCCGGGCGGGAGCAGATGCAGTGGATCATCAAGCAAGTCCTCGACCTCGGTCCCCTCGGCATCGTCGTGCCGCACGTCGATACCGCCGAGGACGCCCTCGCCATGGTCCAGGCCTGTCGCTACCCGCAATTGACGGACGCACCCGATTTCGAACCTGTCGGCAAACGCGGCATCGGCTACGGCTGGGCGGCACGGTATTGGGGGCTTTCGGGCAAGGAATACGGGGAGCGGGCCGACCTCTGGCCGCTCGATCCCCAGGGTGAAATTGCTCTCTGGCTGATGATCGAAACAAAGGACTCGGTGGAAAATTGTCTCGCCATCGCCAGCACCCCCGGCGTCGCCGGGCTTTTCCTCGGACCCTCGGACCTGGCCTTTTCGCTGGGGGTTCCCCTGGGCGATCCGGCGGTGGAGGAAGCGATCGAAAAAGTGGTCGCGGCCGCCCGGCAAGCCGGCGTGCCCCTCGGTACGCTCTGTGGTGCCGGCGATGTCGAGAAACGCCTCGAACAGGGTTTCCGCTTCCTCGCCGTCGGAGGTGACAGCGGTCCGTCCGGCGGCGTTCGCGAGGCCGTGAAAATCGGGCGCAAGTTCAAAGCCAATCCGTGAGAGTCGCCGCTCGCCCCCCTGAGAGTGATGCCTTTATCTGCCAAGAGGATGCGAACCGGATCTTTTTTCCTCCTTTTGTTCCTGAGCCTGTGGCTGCCCCTGACGGGAGGGGCGGGGCAAGGTCCCAACATTCTCTGGATCTCCGCCGAGGACATCAGCCCCCATCTCGGATGCTACGGCGATGCCCGTGCGATCACCCCGCACCTCGACGCACTCGCGGCGGAAGGGGTCCGCTACACGAAGGCCTTTGCCACCGCCGGGGTTTGTGCGCCGTGCCGCTCGGGGATCATCACGGGGATGTACCAAAACTCCATCGGGACCCACCACATGCGCTGCCACGCGACCCTGCCGGAGTGGCTGAAGCCCTTTCCCCTGTATCTCCGCGAGGCGGGGTATTATTGCACAAACAACTCCAAGACCGATTACCAGTTCCGCTCCCCCTCCCCACGTGAGATTTGGGACGAAAGTTCGCCGAAGGCCCACTGGAAAAATCGAAAACCGGGCCAGCCGTTTTTTGCCGTTTTTAACTTCACCGGCTGCCACGAAAGCGGGATCGCGGACGAGGCGAAATACAAAAAAGTCACCCGAAATCTCACCGCCGCACAGCGCCAGGACCCCGCCGCCTTCACCAATCTTCCGCCCTATTACCCCGATACTCCCGCAGTGCGCGAGGATTGGAAACGCAACTACGAGCTGATTACCGCGATGGACGTCCGTGCCGGAGAACTCATCCGCGAGCTGAAGGAGGCGGGCGAATGGGAAAACACCCTCGTGATGTTCTGGTCGGACCACGGGGTCGGGCTGCCGCGGGCAAAACGCTGGCTCTACGATTCGGGCACACACATCCCGCTGATCGTGCGCTTTCCGAAATCGCTGCGGCATTTCTCCCGGCACGAACCGGGAGAGACCGACGAAAGGCTCGTCAGCACGGTGGATTTCGCTCCGACGATGCTGCACCTCTGCGGTCTTCCCGTGCCGGAGACGATGCAGGGCGTCTCCTTCGTGCGCGATGACAACAAACGCACCTACATCCACGGAGCCCGCGACCGCATGGACGAGCGCTACGACATCATCCGCGCGGTGCGGGATTCCCGCTATCGTTACATCCGGAACTTCGATCCGCTCAAACCCTACTACCAGTACATGAACACCCCCGAAAAAGGGGCCACGATGCGGGAAATCCGCCAAGCGGAAAAATCCGGTGAACTCAGTGAGGCGATGGCCCTTTTTTCCGCCGCCCGGAAGCCGGTCGAGGAACTCTACGATCTCGAGACCGATCCGCACGAGATCCACAACCTCGCCGCCGATCCCGCCCACCGGGAAAAACTCGCCGAATTGCGGAGCGCGCTGCGGGACTGGCAGGTGCGGATAGCCGATCTCGGTCTGATGCCCGAATCCGAAATCCTGCGGCGGGAAAAAAAGGCCGGCTCGTCCTTCGCGATCCTGCACGGAGAGGCCGACCGGAGCGAACTCCTTCTTTCCCTCACCGAGGCGGCGACAAGGGCCTCGGAAGGTCCCGAAAAAATCCCCGAACTTCTCGAAGCCTTGGACCATGACGATGCCGCCGTGCGCTACTGGGGGGCGACCGGATTGGGGAATTTCGCAGCCGAAGGCAAACACGCCGGAGGAGTCATGGCCGCGCTGAGCGAAGCGCTCGGGGATGATTCCCCTGCGGTCTCGATCGCTTCGGCACGGGCGCTCTGCCGCATGGGCCTGACCGCCAAAGGTCTCGCCGCTCTCGAAACACATCTCTCCGGGAACAACGAATGGGCGCGGCTCGAAGCGATCATCGTGCTCGACGAACTCGACGAAACGGCCCGTCCTTCCCTCGCCGCGATGAAGGGCGCACTCGAGGACCAACCGAACAAGTACATTGTCAGGACGGCGAACAAGGCGATCAACGATCTTCTCGGAACGGAAAACCGCGTGCCCTGAAACCGTGATGCCGCCGCCGTTTCCGATTTCTTTCGACGCCGTCCTCCTCGCGGGAGGACGCTCGACCCGCTTCGGATCGGACAAGGCTTTCCTGGACTGGCGGGGACGACCTCTCTACGTCGCCCAACTGCGCAAGCTCGCCGCGCTTGCGCCCGCCCGCCTCTGGCTCTCCTGCAACGCCACACAGGTCTTTCCCGACGTGCTCGCGGGAGTCGAGCGCATTCTCGACGACGAACCCGACCTCGGTCCGCTCGGGGGATTGCGGGCGGTGCTGCGGCGGAGCGAGGCGCCATTGGTCCTGGTCCTCGCCGTCGATTTGCCGCTCGTGGAGAGTGCCTTTCTCGAATCGCTGCTGCGCAAGGGAAAAGGTGTCGCGGGGCGCTCGGATCGTGGTTGGGAACCGCTCGCGGCGCTCTATCCGCGGGAGGTGATGCTCGCCCTGATCGAGTCCTCCCTCGCCGCCGGAAACCGCCGCTTGCAGGATCTCCTCGATAAAGCGGAGGCGCTCGGACACATCGAACCCCTTTTGCTGACGGACCGAACCCTCTCTGGTTTCGCCAACCTCAATTCGCCCGACGACCTCCTCACCCTGGAGCAGGGACAGTGCGACGAGGCGATCGCATTGCATCGCTTCCGCAGCGGGAGCGGGAGCGGGTTCCGCGAGGAAGCCGACCGGATCGCCTCGGAAGAACCGCTCGAGATCCGGGTCAACGGCAGCAGCGTTGCGGTGACGATGCGCACGCCGGGGCACGACGACGAACTCGCCACCGGATTTCTTTTCACCGAAAGTATCATTGTCGGCAATGACGATATCGCCGAGATCGTCCACTGTCCCGAGGTCGATCCCGAAGGGGTCGGCAATACCCTCGACGTCCGCTTGCTCACCACTCCCGACCTCGCCCGCCTCACCCGTCACGTCTTCACGTCGAGCAGTTGCGGGGTCTGTGGAAAGGCCACCATAGAATCGGTCTTTCAGCATTTCCCCCCCATTCCGGGCGCGCGGGTCCCTCCGCCCGAGGTGCTCCTCGCCCTCCCCGCCCGATTGCGCGAGGCACAGGAGACCTTTGACCGCACCGGCGGACTCCATGCCGCGGCCCTTTTCGACGAGGCGGGAAAGCTGCTCCTCCTGCGCGAGGATGTCGGACGCCACAACGCCCTCGACAAGGTCATCGGTCACGCCCTGCGACACGATCTGCCCTTGCACGAAGTGATCTTGTTGGTAAGTGGGCGCATCTCTTTCGAACTGATGCAAAAGGCCCTCGCGGCCCGCATCCCGGTGGTCGCGGGGATTTCCGCCCCGAGCGGTCTCGCCGTGAAGCTGGCTCGGGAGAGTGGCCAGGTCCTCGTCGGATTTCTCCGGGAAAAAGGCTTCAACCTGTACGTAGGCGACCCGCCCGCGCATGTTGCTCCATAAACGACACCAACGATTTTCCCAAGGCGAGCAAACACCCCCGCACAGGAAATCGAAATCGGGATCGAAATCGGGATCGAAACCCAAACAGCACGAACGGAAAATGGAAATACGTACCCCGCGTCCCCCAACCGACGCTTTTTGGATGAACTCCGCAGGCTTCGGGCGTAGGGTTCGCGGCACATGAGCTTCCGGTTTTCTCTCGTTGCCTTTCTCGTCCTCGCCACCTCCCCGGCACCGGCGGAAGAGGGTTTTGTCTCCCTCTTCAACGGCAAAGACCTCAGCGGTTGGGATGGCGATCCCGCTCTCTGGAAGGTGGACGATGGTATCATCGTCGGCACCTGCACCGGACCGGGGACCCCGCCACACAATGATTTCCTGATCTGGCGCGGCGGTGTGCTGAAGGACTTCGAATTACGTGTCACCGCCCGGGTCAAGGGGGACAACAATTCCGGCATCCAGTACCGCAGCCGTCCTCTTCCCGAAGTGGGTCCCTGGGCGATCACGGGATACCAGAGCGACATGCATTCCGCGATAGAACACACCGGGATGACCTACGAAGAAAAGGGACGGGGCATTTTCGGGCTCAACGGGCAAAGTGTCATCGTGGATCGCGAAGGACAGCGATGGCTCGAGTCCACCCACGAACCGGTCGCGACGGATGTGGCGGAGTGGAATGACTACACCGTCATCGCGCGGGGCAATCACATCGTTCATCTCGTCAACGGCAGGATGACTTCCCAACTCACTGATTACGAGGAAAAAAGCCGCGCTCTGGAGGGACTCCTCGCCTTTCAACTGCACAGCGGAAAGGCCCACACCGTCGAGATCCGGTCGGTCGAACTCAAAGTCATTACCGATGCCGGAGTGAAACCTTTCACCGACGCAAGCATTCCCGCTCGCGCCATCCCGATGGAGCGACCCGGCACCCGACGTCCGCAGGGCACCGGCGAATGAAACACTTTTTGGAGAAAGGTTTTGAGATCCATCGTGGGGTCATTCCGCGAGATTTGATTTCAGGTCATCTTGCCGAAGAGGCAGTGGTCTGTGAGTGCGGGTCGGGCGACGTGTTGTTGCTGTCGCCGCTTTTGCTGCATGCGTCAGGCCGGACGACCGAGCCGACACGGCGAAGAATCATCCATTTCGAATACGCCCCGCCTCAGCACCTTCCCCATCCCATCACCTGGCACGAAAACTTCGCTTCCTAAACCTCCATGTCCCTCGACCTCAAACACAGCGCCCTTGACCGGCTCCGCCTCGCCTCCGGGCTGGACGGAGTGTCCTATCTCGTCCTGCTCGGCATTGCCATGCCGCTGAAATATCTCGCCGGAGAACCGCTTGCGGTGAGGATCGTCGGTTCGGTCCACGGTTTTCTTTTCCTCTCTCTTTGCGCCTGCCTGCTTGAGGTCCTTGTGAAGAAAAAGCTTTCCTTCGGCTGGTGTGTCATCGTTTTCCTCTGCTCCCTCATCCCCTTCGCCCCGTTCTTTCTCGATCGGAAATTGCGGAAAATGGAGAGATGAGGGCTTGTGGGCCATCCATCATCAAGGAAGAGGGCGCTTCCCTCAGCGTTGTCCCCGCGAGCTCCCGCCGCCCGAGTCGACCCATTTTGTTGTCTCGACGGCCTTCGAGCCGAAAGTCTTCTCGGCGATGACCTTGCCGTCCTTGCGGATTTGGATGGAAATGCCCTCGAACTCGTCGTTGTGCTCGTCCTTGGTACCGTCGGCGTAGTACCATCCGGGGGCCAGTTC
>CAYLJC010000133.1:0-7254 GCA_964383345.1 uncultured Akkermansia sp.
ACGTCGCGGAGCGCCACCACCATTTTGATTTCGGGGAACCGGTTCCGCAGTTTGACGCAAAGATAGCGCACTTGGAAAAAAGTGGTGGGGGTCACCGCCAGGAGACAGATCACTTCCGCCGCCGCCTCTTTGATCCAGCCGACCAACTCGCCCGAGACGAGCCTGGCCGGAGCGTTTCCCGCCTCGACTCCCCGCCGGTGCAGCAGGTTCACCAGCATATCGCCGGCCAGTTCATCGCGAAAAGAACTCACCGGAACACAAAAAATCCGGCGACTCTTTTCCGACTCCGCCGGGAGTGCCGGACCTTCCTGACCAAAGCGCAGTTCGAGATCTTCGATGACCGCGCCGACCCGTCGATGCAGCCGGACAAGTCCTTTCCGCGAGAGCATTTCCGCGCGATAGTCCGACTCCGCGGCGGAGAGCACCGGCAGGAGCACGGACTCGTAGACTTCTTCCTCCGAATGTTCCTGCAGGTACTGATCGACGAACTCGAATTCCTCCCCCTCCCCCCGCCGTTGCAACCATTGGTAGCATTCCTCCGCAGCGCTGAGGGGACGTTCGTCACTCAGGAGGACGCTGAAAAACGAAAGGCGCGGAATGTGTCGTCCCATGACCACGAGACACACCGTGATCGGAGTGGCCAGCACCAGCCCGACCGGTCCCCACAACCAGGTCCACGCGAGCGCGGCCACGATCAGGGCGATGGGAGTGACTCCCGTGGTCGAACCATAGAGGAGAGGTTCCGCGACATTGTTGCTGATCAGTTCGAGCAGGATAAAAAGGGAGATCGTCAGGATAGGTGCCATCCAACCGGGCGAGACGACGAGGGACATGAGGATGGGAAACAGCGCCCCGATCCACGGACCCACGTAGGGAATGAAGCGCAGCACGGTGCACAACGCGCCCCAGAGGATCGCATTGGGCACGCCGATGAAATAGAGTCCCACCGCAACGGGAATGCCGTAGGTGACGTTCACCACCAATTGCATGAGGAGGTATCGCGCGACACTGGCCCCCGCCTCGTCCATCGCCCGCGAGGTCTCGCTGATGCGCCCCTGTCCGACCAGCCGGAGGATGCGATGACGCAGATCCTCCCGCCGCAGCAGCATGAAAATGAGCAGCAGAACGACCAGCGCGGCCGTGGCGAGGGATTCCAGGACCGGGGCGAGGACAAACTGGACCATTTCCAGCCGCTCGTTCTTTCCACTCACCACCTCCACCGGCGTGGCGGGCACCTCCCCGGATTTTGTTTTCGATTCCGACTCCGATGTCGTTTCCCTTCCACTCCCAACGGCCCCGACATCGCTTTCGTCCCGGCCTTCCCCTTGGAAGCTCGATCCGCTTTGCAGGACACCCGCGAGATCCTGTTTCCAGGCATCGACCGTCTCCGTAAGACGACTCGTGAAGCTAAATCGAGGCAACTGGATGCCGCGCAGCTTGGAGCTGATGTTTTCTCGGTATTCCGGCAGTTGTGATGCCAGATCAACGGCCTGGCGGGTGAGGACGGTGCCGACGAAGCCGGCCGCGCAAAAGATCATCGCGACCACAAAGAGGACCGCGCCGACCCGCCCGAGGAACCGGTGCAACTTGGTCACCAGCGGAGCGAGCAGGAAGGTGAGGAGCGCGGCGAGCGCCAGGGGAATGAGCAGCTCCCGCCCGAAATACAAAGCCCCGAAAACAAAAGCGGTCAGGAGAAGATTGGAAATCATCTCCAGCGACTCGGCCGCCGGGACCTTTTTTCGTGTGATGAGCATCCGGGCCGCTGGTTGCGAAGTTCTTCAACAGGCTGCTAACGAAAGAGGATGGTGAATTCGATCCGGTTCTGCATCACGGCCCGTTCGCCGTCATCGGGCACGGCGGTCGGGGTCGGCTCGGTGACCACCTCGGGATTCAGGATCGTGAAACTCGACTCGGCCATGCCTCCTTTCTCCGTCATCCATTTGACCATCGCCACGGATCGCGACCAAGCGAGGTCCTTGTCGTGGAGATTGGGCGCGAAGTGGTAGGTCAGCTGAATCTCCCGGGCGAGGGCCAGTTGGATGTACTCGGCGATGAGGGTGAGCTTCGCCTCCGCGATCCTGTCGACGGTGGTGGTTCCTTCCCGGAAAACGTTTTCCACGTCCAGCGAAAGGGCGGCGCTCGTCCCGGTATCGAGGATGCCGAGTTCACGCTTCAGTTCCGCGATGCGTTTCGCTTCGCCCACCGCGAGGGTGCGCGGCGGCTCGCCCGCGTCCGGCGTGGCCGCCGGGGCTTTCGGGATTCCGGCGGGTCCCACCACACGAGTGGCGGTGGGCGCGGGGATGGCGTCGACGGGGGGAATCGGCGGCCGCACCACCGGGGGCCCGGTCTGCTGCGGGGGAGTCGCCTCGCCGGGAGTGACCGGCTCCGGCTTGCCGTCGCGATCCGAGATCTGGATGGTGTCCGGTCCGCCCTCGATGACGACGCTCTGGGCCGCCGCCAGTCCGGGAAGGGAAAATAGCAGCGCAAAAAACAACACGCTGCGTGCGCCGATTCGAACGCCTTGGGAAGATCGGAGGAAGAGAAGGGGGAGTTTTGTCTTCATGCCTCTTATCCAACGCAACTCCCGTGCCGCGGGGAGATTATTTGTGCAACCCTGTCATAATAAGAGCATTACCCTATTCGAAATCGGGACTCCCGGGGCGTCCCATCGCCTCTCTCAGTGCAGATTGCCCGCCCGGTCTTCGCCCCCGCGATGCAAAAAGCCCGCCCTCCGCGACTGAACCGTATCGCAGAGGGCGGACAGGTTGTTCGGGGCGGGCTTCCTTCGGGGGATGAGACCCGGGAGCCTATCGGCCCAAACGAACGGTTCGAACGATTCGGTAATTCGGGTCCATGTAATAGACCGTGTCGTTGTAATAGCGCACCGTGATGTTTTCCTCGGGGCGCGGCACCTCCACGAAGGTGGTTCGCTGTGCCTCGGGAATGACATAACCTTCCACGAAAGCGGCGTTCGCTTCCGCCTGCAGCGCGGGGTTCACATTCACCACCCGCACGATTTTCCACGAATCGGAGTCGACGTAGTAGGCGCGTCCGGCGTGGTAGCGGATGACCACGTCATTCGATTCGAGCGGAGGCAGTTCCTCGGTCGGAACCGTGTAGCCTTCCACGAACGTGGACGTGACCTCCGGTGCGAGGATCTCGCGAGCGGCTTCGACGGCCCCCTCGCCCTTGATCTTCACTTTGTTGTCTTTGATTTTGATCTTCACGTCATCCTGCGCCAAGGCCGGCGGGGAGGCAAACAGTCCGAGGGCGATCAGGCCGGAGCCGAGTGTTTTGATAATGAGGTAGGGTTTCATGGGTTTTCTGCTGTTGGTTTTTTTCCGGATGAAATGGGATAGCATCCGTCTCTCCAACCGCGCACAATGTATGCCAGTGACCGGCAAGCCCCGTCCGCACTCGCCCCGAAGACATTTCCGCCCCACCGGGAAGGCTCCGCCATCCCGTACATTGCATCGTTCCTCCCGCGATCCGCACGGCGCGGCCCGCCCCCTACATGCCGAATTTTTTCCGTTTCCGGTAAAGGGTCGCCTGATCGATCCCGAGGATTTTGGCGGCTTGGAGGAGATTTTCGGATCGCGCCACGACTTTCCGGATATGCTCCGTCTCCAGTTTTTCGAGGGTCACTTCCGCGCCGGGCACCACCGTGTCCGCTGCGCCCCCCTCGTTTCCGCCCCCGGCGACGGCATCACGCGGGGCGGGCAGGTCGTTCTCTTCGATGAAACGGCCTCTCGTCAGAATGACCGCCCGCTCGATCGCATTGCGCAATTCGCGCAAATTTCCCGGCCACTGGTGGGTCATCATCCGGGTCATCGCCTCCTCGCTGAATCCGTCGAGATTCCGTCGTCCCTGCGCCGCAAAAAAGTCCAGGTACTTCTCCGCAAACACGCGCAGGTCGCCGGGCCGCGCCCGCAGCGGAGGGAGCGCCGTCGAGATGACATCAAGGCGATAGTAGAGGTCCTCCCGGAAAGTTCCTTCCGCGACACACTGTTTCAGATCGCGATTGGTCGCGGCAATGACGCGGACATCGGCGGTGCGGATTTTGTTTTCCCCGAGCCGCTCGTATTGGCGTTCCTGCAGCAACCGGAGCAATTTCGGCTGCACGTCGAGCGGCAACTCCCCTATCTCGTCGAGAAAGAGAGTTCCCTCGTTGGCCACGTGAACCTTTCCCCAGCTATCCCGGATCGCGCCGGTGAAGGAGCCTTTGACATGGCCGAACAGCTCGCTTTCGAGGAGTTCCTTCGAGAGACTCGGGCAGGAGACGGTCACGAAGGGTTTGTCTTTGAGATGGCTGCGGCGGTGGATCTCGGCGGCCACGAGACTTTTCCCCGTGCCGCTTTCCCCGAGAATGAGGATGGAGGCCGGTGTCGCCGCGGCGCGGAAGAGGAGATCGAGGGTCTCCTTCATACCGGGATCCTGCGATTCGAAAAACGGCGGCGGCGACTGCGTCGAAATCTCGGTCTCCAGTTCCTCGATCCGCTCCTGGAGCTGCCGCCATTGCCGCGCCCGACCCACCACACTGCGCAGTTTCTCGGGGGTGAACGGTTTTTCGAGATAGTCCATCGCCCCCGCCTGGATCGCCTGCACGGCGGTGGAGATGGTGGCGTCCGCCGTGAAAACAACCACGGCGGTGCGGGGATGGCGCTTCTGCATCTCGGGAAGGATGTCCAGGGCACTGTCCCCCCCGAGGTTCAAATCGATCAGAACGAGATCGAAATTCTCCTCTTTCAACCGGAGCATCGCCACGGTGCCATCGGAGACCGCTTCGACATAGTGATCGTCCACCTCCAGGGCGATTCGGGTGCTGTCACGTACGGTTTTTTCATCATCGACGATAAGAATGTCCATTGGGTTTCTTCCGCATCGTAGGTCGCATCGGCTCGATACTCAAATCCGGAATGAAGGCAAGACCGCGCGCAAGACGGGAAACCGCCGTCCCTCGCAGCGGAACGGATCACGCGAATCAGGCTCGAAGCGGGAGAGACAGAATCCGGCCCGGTGTCCTACCCTGCCGCGAATGAAACGCATTTTCTCCCTCTTCCTCGCCCTCGCCAGCCTCGCGGCGACCCTCCCGGTGACAGCGGCTCCCGCGAAGGACAAACACGTCATTCTCGTGAGCATCGACGGGTTTCCCGCTTACCTCTGGCACGATCCCACCCTGGCGGTGCCGAACCTCCGCAAACTGGCGGCGAAGGGGGCCTCGGCGAAAGCCCTCACGGTGAGCAATCCCTCCATCACCTGGATCAATCACACCACTCTCATCACCGGGGTCGAACCGAGAAAACACGGCGTTCTTTTCAACGGTCTCCTCGTCAGAAAAGACGGAGTCCCGCCCGTGATCGAGCAGTGGGCGGACAAGTCGCGCATGGTTTTTGTCCCCACCCTCTACGACATCGCCCACGAAGCCGGCCTCACCACCGCCGAATCCGACTGGGTCGCGATCACCAATCCGGGCACGATCCACTGGAGCTTTGCCGAATTGCCCAAACCCGACGATGCCGTCGTCCGCGAAATGATCGCCGCCGGAACCGCCACCGAAGAGGAAATCGGCTGGATGCAAATGGGACCGAACCGGAAAGGGGTCCACTTTCTCGACTCGATGTGGACCCGCGCGGCGATCCACATGTTTGAAACCCACCAACCCAACCTGCTCCTCTATCACACCCTCAATACCGACTCCACCCACCACCGCCACGGGCCGCGCAGCGGGCCGGGCTACACCGCCCTGGAACTCGCCGACCGTCTCCTCGGTGATCTCATCGCGGCGGTGGATCGCAGCGGATTGCGCGACAAAACCACCATCGTCGTGACCACCGATCACGGATTCAAAAAAGTGAACCAATTCATCCGGCCCAACGTCGCCCTGAAAAAGGCCGGACTCGCTCGCGGTCTCGGTCCGACGATTTCCTCCTGCGACGCCTACGTCATGCCCCAGGGCGGCATGGCTTTCGCCTATGTCACCGATCCGGACCGCCGCGCCGAACTGCTCCCGCGACTTCGGGAAATGTTCTCCGCCATGGAGGGCGTCGCCGAAGTCATCGACGGGGAGGAGGGCCATCAACTCGGGATGCCGACGCCGCAAGAAAACCCCGGGATGGGGGATCTCGTGCTCTACGCCGCCGACGGCTACGCCTTCCGCCGGGAGGCCACCGGCGACGAGGTCGTCATTCCCGCCGTGAACTACGCGGGCACCCACGGCTATCGCAGCAGCGACCCCGAACTCGACGGAATTTTTGTCGCCAACGGACCGGATATCCGACCGGGCGTGGTGCTGGAGAGAGTCCGCAATCTCGACGTGGCCCCGACTCTCGCGAAGATCCTGGGACTGACCCTGCCCGAGGTCGACGGACGCGTTCTCGACGAAATTCTCAAACAGTGAGTCGCGGCCCGCTCACCGCCCCCGGGCGAGGCAGACCAGAATCTCCTCCACCGCCGCGTCCGTTCCCGCCTCGCCCGAGACGGACAAGAGCAGGTCCGCCTCCTCTTCCCCGGGCGGTTCGAAGGCGGATTTTAATTTTTCGTAAACAGTCAGATCCGCGTCACTGACGCTGGCGGGATCGTCGGCACGGGCCGCGAGACGCCGCCGCACGACACGCTCGTCCGTCTCGATCCGGACAATCGCGAGCCTGGCTCCGGCCGCTTTTGCCGCGGCAAACGCCAGACTCCGCTCTTCCCTCGTCCGGAAATTCGCATCAAGAATGACCAGCCCGCTCCGGGCGGCAAGAGCCTCCGCGCGCCGACGAAGTTCCCCATAGGTCCGCCGGGAAAAATCGGCCGCGTAGTAGTCCGGCGCAAGGGTTTCCGTCGGAGCCACCCCCGCGAGTTCCTTGCGGATCCGGTCGCTGGCGAGAATCGGCCAGCCACGACAGGAGACCTCGACGAGGGCGGCGGCGAGATGTGATTTTCCCGACGCGGGCAGCCCGCAGAAAATCAGCCACCAGGGTCCGTCCTCCTCTATCGCTGAGACGGCCGCGAGACGCAGGTAAGCCGCTGCTGCGGAGGCGGCGGCTTCCCGCTTTTCCCCAGGCACGTCGGTTTCTCCGGCCTCGATCGCCAAGACCTTCGCCCGCACCATCGCCCGGTAGCGCACCAGCATGGGCAGGAGGGGGCTCATCCCCTCATCACCGGTGGCCGCACAAACCTCCTCACGGTACACCTCCGCCAACTCCCCGTGACCGCGAAAGCGCAGGTCCATCAAGAGAAAAGCGTGCTCCGTCGCCGTGTCCCCGCAGCGAA
>CAYLJC010000134.1:0-7217 GCA_964383345.1 uncultured Akkermansia sp.
CCCTCCGGGAAAGCGGAGCGTTAGATGTGTTCGCAACGAGCACAAAATCAATACATTGCACCATTTTTGGAAACGTTTCCCCCCTCGGCCCGACCGGTTCGGGAAAGGGGAGAATCGCCTTGCATTGACTTTGAAGCAGGCTGAGCTTAGCCGCCAACTTTGAATCAGCAATGGAACGACGTGTCGTAATCACCGGAATGGGAGTGGTTTCCCCGATTGGAAACGATCTGGAGAGCTTCTGGGACAGCCTTGTCGCCGGGAAAAGCGGCGTGTCCCGCATCGCGGATCCGGTGCTGGCCGATTACGACTGCAAGATCGCCGGCCAGGTCCGCGATTTTGATGCGGCCCCGTATTTCACCAGCCCCAAAGACGCCCGCCGCGCCGACCCTTTCGCCCAGCTCGGCATGGCCGCCTCGGTCATGGCCATGCGTGACTCGGGCATCGACCTCGCCAGCGTCGATCTGGATCGCTTCGGCTGTATGGTTGGCAGCGGGATAGGCGGACTTGTCACCCTGGAGGGCCAGCACGCCAACCTCCTGCACAAGTCCCCCTCGCGCGTTTCGCCTTTCACCATCCCGATGATGATCGCCAACATCGCCAGCGGCATGGTTTCCATGGAATTCGGCCTGCGCGGTCCCAACATGTGTATCGTGACCGCCTGCGCGACTTCCAACCACAACATCGGGGAAGCCTGGCGAATGATCAAATTCGGGGACGCCGACGCCTTCCTCGCCGGCGGATCCGAGTCGACGATCTGTCCCATGGGGCTCGCCGGATTCGGCAACATGAAGGCGCTCAGCATGCGCAATGACGAACCCGAACGCGCCTCGCGTCCCTTCGACAAAGATCGCGACGGATTTGTCATGGGCGAAGGAGCCGGTGTCGTTGTGATCGAAGAACTCGAGCACGCCAAGGCCCGCGGTGCCCGCATTTACGCCGAACTGACCGGCTACGGCGTCTCCGCCGATGCCTACCATCTCACCTCCCCCCTGCCCGACGGCGACGGGGCGCGTCGCTGCATGGAGATGGCGCTGAAACATTCCGGACTCCGTCCCGACCAAATCGACTACGTCAACGCCCACGGCACCTCCACCGGACTCGGCGACGTCTGCGAAACCAAGGCGATCAAACGGGTCTTCGGCGATTATGCGAAAAACGGCCTTCTCGTGAGTTCCACCAAATCCATGACCGGACACCTCCTCGGCGCGGCCGGTGGAGTGGAACTGGCGGCCTGCGTCAAAGCGATCCTCGAAGGGATCATCCCCCCGACGATCAATCTCGACGAGGCCGATCCCGAATGTGATCTCGACTACGTGCCGCACACTGCCCGCGAGAGCAAAGTTGATCGCGCCCTCTCCAACTCCTTCGGTTTCGGCGGACATAACGCCTCGCTCCTGGTGGAACGATTCCAAGGGTAGCGTCCCGCCTTTCCGCCCAGGAGGTCAGCCCAGCACATCGGCAGCCGCGCACACCAGCGCTCCGACCGCCTGGTGGATTTGCTCTTCCGTCACACAGAGCGGAGGCATCAGCACGAGAGTGTCGCGGATCGGCCGGGTCAGCAGACCGTAGGCGCGGGCGCGACGACAGACCTTCGCCCCGGTCTCCTCCCGCCAGTCGAGTGGCTCTCCGGTGGCTCCATCCACCAGGTCGATCGCCGCGATGAGACCGATCTGACGGATCTCGCCAAAGTGCGGCGAGCGTTTTTTCGCCGCCTCCAGCGCCGTGGCGAGGGCTTCGATTTTGGGCGGCAGCCCGGCGATGACGTTTTCCTCCGCGAAAACGCGCAGATTCCCGAGCGCGGCGGCGCAACCGAGCGGATTGGCGCAGTAGCTGTGGCCGTAGAAAAACGTTTTCCTCTCCTCGTAGCGACCGAGAAAAGCGGAGAAAACTTTTTCCGTCGTCAGCGTCGCGGCGAGGGGCATGTAGCCACCGGTGAGACCTTTGGCGAGGCAGAGAAAGTCGGGGACCACCTCTTCGTGCTCGCAGGCGAAGAGGCGTCCGGTGCGGCCGAATCCGGTCATGACCTCGTCGAGGATGAGAAAAGCGCCGTGGCGGTCGCACCAGCGGCGGATCCGTCGCAACATCCCCGCCGGCCACAGCCGCATCCCCGCCGCGCCCTGGATGAGCGGTTCGATGATGATCGCATTCACCTCCCCCGCCTCCGTATCGTTCAGGGCCTCCAGCGCCTCCACCGTGGCGACGCGGGAGACATCGTAGCCCATCGCCGCTACTTTTCCGTGAAAGGTGGCGATCCCGCCGAGGGAGGCCGCCCCGATGGTGTCGCCGTGGTAGGCTCCGTCAAAGGCGATAAAACGTCGTCGCTGAGCCTCGCCGCGCAGGTCGCGGTATTGCAGGGCCATGCGGCAGGCACATTCGATCGCGGTGGATCCGTCGTCGGTGAAAAAGACTCGTGTCAGGGTGTCCGCGGGGAAAAACCCGACCAGCTTTTCGGCGAGGCGTATGGCCGGTTCATTGGAAAACCCGAGCGCCGAGCAGTGGGCGATGCGCCCGAGTTGCTCCCGGATCGCCGCATCGATCACGGGATGCCGGTGACCGTGGATATTGGTCCAGATCGAGCTGTTTCCGTCGAGATATTCGTTTCCTTCGAAATCGGTCAGGATCGCCCCCGCGCCCGAGGTGATGAGGAGCGGGTCCGCGTCCGAGGCGCACCAGTCCCGCATCTGGGTGAAGGGGTGCCAGAGATGCGCCTTGTCGAGGCGACGGAGGGAGACAAGAGGGTCGGATGACGGAGTCGAGACTGTCTGTTCGGAATCTTGGAAGGTCATCGGAGTGGGAGAATGGCAGGAGGAAGGAGAGTATTTATTCCAATTCATCTCTTCGGTTTGATTTCGGCTCTGACGGCGGCTTCCATTGCCGCCCCCAAACGGTCCACCGGAATGGTCCGAAAAAATAGACGAGAGAACAGGGACAGGCAATTTCTCTAAGTAAGGATCCGAGATTCGCACAGGGATGATTCGCACAGGGATGGGCAACCCTCCCCGCACACCCCAAATCGCATTCGCGAATCCGGGGAAAAGGCCGTAATTTGCCGCCTCGAATGTGACACCACCATGCTGAACGATCCCTCCCAGGAAGCGGAAACCGACCCCATTGAAATTCGTTGCTATTTTGTGCGCGAGCGCAACGCCCTGCTCGTGAGGGGGGATTTTTCCCCTCTCTATGCGGACTATTACCTGCACCTCATGCACCACGGGATCCGGCACGAACGGGCCCAGGATGATCTGCTCAAAGACGGCCTCGCCGCGCTCGCTCTGCACCTCGCCTCGCGGCCGCGCAACGAAGCGGTCGCCTGGACCCTGAGCTGGCAGGATCCTCCTCACAATCTTTTTGTCACGGGGAGCAATCGCAGCGGCACCGTCGTGGGCCGCCTCTTCACCGAGGATGTCCGCGAGCGCGACCGCAACCTCCTCATCGCCCAGGTGACGGCGGCGGGCGAGGAGGCCCGCCAGAGTATGATCGAGGCCGAGGTCCTCGACATGTTCCGGGTGGCGGAGGCGTTTTACGCGCAGAGCGAGCAGCGTCCGGGCCGGTATTTTCGACACAGCGAGGAGGACTTCGTGCTGATTTCGGCGCAGCCCGACTGCGATCTCGCCTGGCTCGCGACCCTCGACGAGGACGCCATCCGAAGGATCGACGCCACCGAGACCCTCAGCCTCCTCGAGACGCGGGCCTATCGGTTTGCCTGCGGTTGCAGCCCGGAGCGGATTTTCCCCATCATCGCCGGGATGACCGAAGAGACTCTCGAAGAGGCCTTCGGGGGGCGCGAAGTGCTCGCGGCGGGATGTCCCCGCTGCGGAGCGCGTTATGTCATCACCCGGGAGGCGCTCGAAGCGTTCCTGCGGGACCAGACCGTCTCATGAAGCGCCCCTCCCGTAAAGACGAAGGCAAGCGGCGGGAGCAAGCCCTCGCCTGGCTCGGGGACACCGTTCTCGATCTCTATGCCCGCACCTGGATCCTGAAGCATCGCGGCACGGTCTGCGGGGAGGCGCTGCGGCGCATGACGTCGAATCAGTTTCTCGCCTGTTTCGGGAACCCGACCGCGGTCGAGGCGAAGATCGGGGCGATCTATCGCGAAGAGGGCATGGAAGCGGCCTTTTCGTGGATTGAGAGGGAGATTCTTCCGTTGTTCGAAAAACAGGAGCGAAACCGCAAATGAAATCCCGTCGCCGCCCCGGCCCGCTTGGCCGAAACGCGGAGTTTTACTAATTTTCCTCCCCGACGTATCGTTACGGTTCTGCCTGCCAGGCTGTGTTGCAATCCTCTATGAAATCTCTCTCGAAACGCCCGGGGAACCGGGACAGTTCCCTCTGGCAAAAACCGACATTCGGGCTCTTCGCGCTTGCGCTCGCAGGTGTCTCGTTGCTCTCTTCCTGCGCCACGACCGGCACGATGGGCCGGAACACCAACACCGCGGCGGGCCAGCTCACGCCCTTGCAGTTGAATCATCCGCGGGTGCGGGCGCGCAACGAGATCATCGCGCGGGAACCCCGTGGCAACCACTACATCGGTCGCCGCTGGTGGACCGACGGAACCCGTTTCTGGGGCTATCTCCGTGAACCCGGCCAACCGTGGTCCACTTCGAAGCTCGTCATCATGAACGAGAGTTTCATGAAACAGCCCGACCGCGTGCCCGAAGAGGGATCACTCCGGGTTCACGGCTACGACCACAACTACGAGTACCGCATCTGGGGCAACTTCACCGGGGCGATGGTCTACGATCCGAATTCCAACTTCAAGCTCCCCGAATTCCGGCTCTCGAAATATGAGCTGATTTCGGAAAATCCCGGCTTCCTCTTTCACCCCGGCGAGACCTACAGCCCGCGTCACCTCCCCGCGGTGCATCCTCCCTTTCCCAATTGAAGGATGGTCACAAAGCGGCCAAAGCAGGGGGCGGAGATGGCTCCGTTATGTGCTTTCGGTGCCTTTTTGCGACCGAATTCCCAGTCTCTCCCTGACTTTTTACGAGGTGCTTGCGACTCCGATGAAATAGAATCAGGTCGGGCTGGAAAGCTCCGGCCCCGAGGACCGGAAATCCCGACGACCTCCCCGGAGGCGGGGAGGCGGTCCGGTCGATCTCACTGGATGTAGGGGCGGATCGAAGTGATGCGGTAGCGCTTCATCTCGCCGTCGCCGAGGGGGAACTCCACTTCGGTGCCGGTAGGTTTGTCGAGGAGGGCGTTCCCGCGTTCGGAGAGATAGGCGATGATGCCGTTGTCGGGATCGGAATCCCAGGCTCCCAGGATGGTGTATTGCAGCGGTTCGTCGCCGCTGATCGCCTCGAGGGTGACGACCGTGCCGATGGAGACTTTGGAGGTGTCGGGATTTTTGAAATCGGTGGGCTGGGCGAGCTTGAGGTCGCGTTCCCAGTCCCCCTGGCGCTTCATGAGGACGCGCTGGTAGTCCTTGGCGGACTTGTACTCGAAGTTCTCGCGAAGGTCCCCGTAGGAGCGGGCGATTTTGATGTCTTCGCGGTTCTGCGGGATTTCTTCCTTGATGAGCTTGTCGTAGGCGGCCTTCCGTTCTTCGAGGCTGGCTTCGGAGACGATGAGGGAGTCTTCCTGCTCCTTTTCCCGCCCGTGCATGAGATCCTGGATCACGGGATGGAGTTTGATGATGCGGGCCATCAGCGATTTGCGGGTCAGCTCGTCGAAAGAGGCGGAGGTGACGAGACGGCTCGCGAAGTTGCGGATGGTGTTGATGTTCGCCCCCTCGATGAGGTCGGGGATGAGTCCGCTGTCGTCGGCGACGAGGTCGCGGAGGCGGTTGGCCGCACGCACCGATCCTTCTTCGTTGAGCTGATCGGCCTCGAGCGAACTCATCACGGCGAGACAGAGCGTCGGCGTGAAGACGGATGCGGCGAGACCTTTCCGCTCGCGACAGATCCAGGCGAGGGAATCCGAGGTGATGGTGCGCTGCTGCAGGCCGTTTTCCATGTAGGCGATGAGATCGTCCTTGTGACCGGCGGAGTCGAGGTAGCTGGCGATCTCGGCGATGGAGCGCAGGTTGCAGGCGGGGATGAGCCCGAGCATTTTTTCCACCCAGGCCTCTTCGCCGAAGGCGTCGGGGAAACTTTTGAGGACCTGGCGCAGACGGGTCAGGGAAAGCTCTTCGAAGAGTCCCGGGATGGCGCTCTCGTCGTCGGCGAGGATCTCGGCGGTGGAGATCTGATCGGTGTCGGGCTCGAAGCCCTTGAGTTTCGTCTGGAGTTCCTCCCGGATCAGGATCAGCTCGACGGCGGGGGCGTACTGCAGCTTCACCCCTTTGCGGGCGATCTCGCTGATCTCGGCGACGAGTTCGACGAGATTGTCCTGATGATCCTTGAACGCGTTGATTTCCTTGATGATGGCTTCGACCGCCTTCACCTTGGCCCGCAGGTCGCGGGCCCCGCGGAAGTCTTCGATAAGTCCCTCGGAAGGATCGAAGTCTTCTTCGCGCAATTCGAGCGGGTCGGTGCGTTTCGCGGGGACGATGAACTGCATGTTCTCCCGCAATTTTTTCTTGGTCGATTCCCACCAACTCTTGTATTTGCCTTCGGGAATGACGTAGCCCTTGAGCAACTCCTCGAGCTTGTCGAGGAAAAGGCGGTCGCCGTGGCTGCTCAGGACGAGCTTCATCAGCTCGACCGGATCGGAGTTGGCGAGGTCTTTGAGCTCGTCGGACGCGGCATATCGTTTCGCGAGGAACGAGTCCTCCGCGATGGGGGTCAGGGACATCGCCGCGAACCGCATGCCGAGCTCGTGGCCGGATTTTTCTTCGAAGTCCACGACCACTTTGAGACCGAGACGATCCCAGTCGACGACCTTGCCGGCACCCCAGCTTTTGTGTTGGCAAAAAGTTCCGGGGGGGAGCAGTTCGAGTTGTTCCGCGGTGAGGGAGTCGATTTTGCCTCGTGAGACTAGCTTTTCAAGATCGGGATGCATTGTCCCCCAACATAAGAAGAAGCAGCCCCGAGCCAAGCGAAAAAATTTTTTGGTTGCCAATATTGTGTCGTCTGCCTACTCTTCGCTCAAGTATGAGAAGAATTTTGGCAGCCACCGTCCTCCTTGCGTTCACTTTCACCTCGGATATTTTCGCGGACATCCACGAACCTCCGAAGACGAAATACACCAAAACCCGGAAACTGGGCCGCGGTGTCGCCAACATCGTCTACGGCTGGACCGAGAGCCCCGTGTTCGAGCGTCCCACCCCCGTCGTGC